>NZ_JBQHTS010000025.1:0-24551 GCF_052065595.1 Collinsella sp. HCP28S3_E12 | reverse complement strand
ATCGAACTCTCCGTCCAAAGTAAATGGGCTTCGAGCCCGTCCGGTCCTCTCAGTCATTCGCTGATCGGTTCCGTTCGATTCATATGGTTCTGTTTGATAGGAAAAGGAATTTCTCGGGGCCGCCTCTCGGCGGCCTTGCGAAAAACGAATCCAAGTCAGACCATTTCAAATGGTTCGATGTCTGCCCGGATGCGACACATCTGGTGTGTCCATCCTCGCAGTATCCGGTTCTCAAGGTGCACGCCCCGCGGTCAATCCGGTCCGACCGGGCCGCGCGGCAAGGAGATATATTGCCAGACCGCGAAGCGATGTGGGACGTCAATTCCACTCTTCACAAGTCCTACACAATATATCGCTTCCTATATAAGTAATAGAAAGGCTGGTGCAGAAATACTGCACGTATCAGATGATGACCCTTCGGTTAAGAGATATATAAAGATCGGTCACCTGTAAGTATCTATCTACCCGCGCTTTTGCTATATAAACCAGCGCCTTAGATAAAAAGAGGGAGCGCCGCGCACAGCGCGACACTCCCCTAGCGATTCAAGAGAATCAATTAGGCCTCGAGAGCCTTCTTGGCGATGGTAGCCAGCTCGTTGAAAGACTCGATGTCCTCGTAAGCCATCTGAGCCAGGACCTTGCGGTCGAGCTCGATACCGGCGACCTTCAGGCCGTGCATGAACTGAGAGTAAGAGATGTCGTTCAGGCGAGCAGCAGCGTTGATACGGGTGATCCAGAGAGAGCGAATCTCGCGCTTCTTATTGCGGCGGTCACGGTACTGATACTGCAGAGAGTGCTGGACCTGCTCTTTAGCATGCTTGTAAGTACGCGAAGCGGCACCGTAGTAACCCTTCGCACGGTGCATAACGGTACGGCGCTTCTTCTTGGCGGCAACAGCGCGCTTAATACGTGCCATGTTCTATCAACTCCTAGACGGTTAAACGAAAAACGGGAACGCTAACTTAGGCGAGACGCGACTTGATGACCTTGCGGTCGGCAGCGGCGATCTCGGTCTCCTGACGGAAGCCACGCTTACGCTTGGTGGACTTCTTGCTCAGGATGTGGCTCTTGAAAGCCTTGGCGCGCATAAGCTTGCCGGTACCAGTCTTGCGGAAACGCTTCTTGGTGCCGCTGTGGGACTTCATCTTAGGCATGAAATACTCCTTAATCGGTTACAGAACACTAGTTACTTAGTATCACTTGCCGCTTTATCCTCATCAAAGGCGCCCTTAATTGGGGCGAGCAGCATAAGCATGTTACGGCCTTCCATCTTAGGCTTGGACTCGACCGTAGCGTAAGGCTTAAGATCCTCGGCGAGACGCTCGAGAACGTTAAGACCCTGCTCCGGGTGAGCCATCTCACGGCCGCGGAACATGATGGTGATCTTAACGCGTGCGCCCTTCTTGAGGAAACGCAGAACGTGGCCCTTCTTGGTCTCGTAGTCGCCAACGTCGATCTTGGGTCGGAACTTCATTTCCTTAACCTCGACCTTGGACTGGTTCTTACGAGCAGCCTTGGCCTTCATGGCCTGCTGGTACTTGAACTTACCGTAGTCCATGACCTTGCAGACCGGCGGCTCCGCGTTGGGAGCGATCTCGACAAGGTCGAGACCCTGATCGTCGGCGACGCGCTGGGCATCGCGGATGGCGAACAGGCCGAGCTGAGAGCCATCGACGCCAATCAAACGGCACGAAGATGCAGTGATCTCGTCGTTGATGCGGGTGTCATCAGACTTAGCTATTTTCCCTACCTCCATTCATAAAAAAATAACCCGGCGCTTTTTTGCAACCAGGTCGTACACATAGACATCCTCGATATGAGGAAGGGAATCTAAGTTGTATGACCAGTCAGCTGCTCATTGGCGCCAAAAGGTGGGAACCCTCGGGTTCCTCTTTAGGGCATTGCGGAAACAACACCTTGGCGATAATAACACGTACCGCTCGTTATCACATTACGTACACGAAAAAGGGGGCCTCGACCCCCTTGAACGCTCTTTTGCATGTATGGTGCCCGAGGCGAGACTCGAAGGGCCTTCGCTTCGCGAAGCCCCGGGCTTCGGGCGCATGGCGCCCTCGCCACGCTCCGCTACAAACAGGCCACAGGCCTGTTTGCTTAACGCTCCGCGCGCTCACGCGAGTTCGGCACGAAAAAGGGGGCCTCGACCCCCTTGAACGCTCTTTTGCATGTATGGTGCCCGAGGCGAGACTCGAACTCGCACGTTGTTGCCAACGGTGGATTTTGAGTCCACTGCGTCTGCCAATTCCGCCACTCGGGCACGTATTGCGTGAGTTAGTTTATCACAGCTTTCCGTAGATTAGTCCGAAAATGGAACTTCGAGCATTTCGATGAGTTCGACCGTGCGGAGCATCTCGCGCTGGCGGCATCCGCGACCGTCGACCGAGGCCTCGCCCATCTGGTTATCGTAGGGGTCCTCACGCATACCGTCAAAGACGGGTTCAAACTCTGCCTGGAACCGACAGTTTGCCACCATGCGCCATGGATCGAGGTTGCCAAAGTAGTGGCGGCGGCGCCATTCCTCCCCCATCCTGCGTGCCGAGGATCCAAACGAGACATCGGCGTTAAGCCAACCCGTCTGCGGTGTATAGAACTCCGCCCAGTCATGCGAGCCCACCGAGTCGGGCGCAACGTACAGGCCGCTCTGCCAACGTGCGGGCACGCCGGCGATGCGGCACATGGTGATAAACGTGAGTGCCATAACACCGCAGTCACCGCGAAGCGAATGCGCGCAGTCATCGGCGATAGAGCCCAGAAGCAGATACGGTGGCTGGTATCGATAGTCGATATGATGCGTCAAATAATCATAGATAGCCCGAGCGCGGTCGAGCTGATCCTCGAGACCATCGATAACATGTTCGGTCAGCTGCTGCAGATACGGCGTGAATGCAATATGTGGTCGGTCCTCGGAAATATCCTTGGGCAGCGGCGCGTCCATACACGGATGCGCCGGAAGCGCTCCCCCGTAGATATCGCAATAAGCGGCATCAATCAGATAACGATAGGTCACTGAGAACGATCGATCAGCCGAGGAAACCCACGAGGCGGTACGCGCCAAAGCGTTCGCGGGAGCAAGGACCCCCTCCGGCGTCATATCGAGAATCTCGATATGAGACTGCTGGCGGCAGGCTGCGGCAACGGGAAGCCACGCGCGAACGGCCTCCCCCTCCAGAGCACCGGGAACAGACACGGATGCTTTAAGCGTAATGGCACGAGACAGCCCGCCCTGTGATTCCATCTTCTTAAGCATCTGGTTGCGCAGCGCAGTTCCATCCGTAGAATCGGGACGCAGGCCCGGAACCTCCTTGGGATACACACGCAAAGAATCAAGGAAGTTGTCGAGAACGAACAGTTCACCATCGATAAAGCGCCAGTCGATGCGCTTACGATCGATCAGGTCGTCAAACTGATCCTCGGTAAACTCCGGCCACTCCTCGCGGATCATCGCAATAGCCTGATCGCGCGACACCGAAAAATGAAACGACGTCTCGATCATGCGATACCGCTCGGCACGAACGCAAGCGGCCAACGAGGGATCAGGGCTCTGCTCCAAAAGACGGTCGCAAGCCGCAACAGCCTGCGCCAGGTACCCGGCGTCCTTGAGACGAAGGATCTCAGGTGGCAATCCAATGTCGAGATGACGAAAATCATCGCAACAAACATCAAAAGAGCAACCAACGGGGCCCTCGGCAACAACCTTTCCATCGGCAGGCAAAACATTAACGACAGCCATAACCACTCCCACGCAGAACAACAACCCGAGACCATTGTACCGACATAAAAAGAAAGCCCCAACAAGGGAGCCATCAACACCGCTGAACGGTAGTCAAATAAATAATTCAGCCCAGTAACCCTGTAGCGAGTTAACGAAGGAGGCCCCGTTTCCCCGGAGCTGATTCCATCGCGCGACTTCTGGCAAAGCCAGGTGAGCGCAAGGGAAAAGCGTAGGGTGAACGGGGCCTCCGACGGGAAAGTTAAACCGCTACTTACGCCTTGTTGACGGAGCCAAACTCCTCCATGAGCTCCTTGGCGCGGGCAACGATGTTGTCGCGACCAGGCTTGAGGAGCTTGCGGGGATCGAAGCCCTTGCCCTGCTGATCCTTGCCAGCCTCGATGTACTCGCGGACGCCCTTGGCAAAGACAAGCTGCAGGTCGGTATTGACGTTGATCTTGGAGATGCCCAGGGAGATGGCCTTCTTGATCTGATCCTCGGGGATGCCGGTACCACCGTGCAGAACGAGGGGCAGGTCGCCGATCTGAGCCTTGATCTCGCTCAGACGCTCGAAGGAAAGACCGGCCCAGTCGGCGGGATACACGCCGTGGATGTTGCCGATGCCGCAGGCGAGGAAGTCGACGCCCAGGTCAGCAATCTGCTTGCACTCAGCGGGGTCAGCGAGCTCGCCGTTGGAGGTCACGCCGTCCTCGGTGCCGCCGATGCCGCCGACCTCGGCCTCGATGGACATGCCCTTGGAGTGGGCGAGCTCAACGAGCTCCTTGGTGCGATCGAGGTTAAGCTGGAAGGTTTCCTCGTGAGAGCCGTCATACATGATGGACGTGAAGCCGGCCTCGATGCACTTGAAGCAGTCCTCGTAAGAACCGTGATCGAGGTGAAGGGCGACGGGAACGGTAACACCCGTGGCCTCGACGGCAGCCTTGACCATGTCGGCGCAGACCTTGAAACCGCCCATCCACTTAGCGGCACCAGCGGTGCACTGAAGGATCAGCGGAGACTTGGCCTCCTCGGCGGCCTGGAGAATAGCCAGAGTCCACTCGAGGTTGTTGGTGTTGAAGGCACCGAGAGCATACTTGCCGGCCTCGGCCTTCTTGAGCATGTCTGCTGCGTTGACGAGCATAAAAGAAACCTCCTGTAAGGTTGCTCCGATAACGCATGAGATTTTACCACGGCGTACCCGAGCGTAAACGTTCGTTTGTTCACGAATATCGTCCAAACAGACTTTTTTTGACCGTTTGCCCTACGGAATCGGCCCGTTGGGGAAAATATCTTGACGTTTGGACACTTCTCGTGCTTAAGCAGCTGACTACAAAGCTACATCTGCATGAAAGGGTTCTGCATGAGCTCGCGCGCCATAGTGGTCGAATCACCATGCCCCGTTAAACAAACGGTATCGGCTGGAAGCAGCTGGGCGAGCTTGGAGAGCGAGCGCAGAATCGCCGCCTCGTCTCCACCGGCGAGATCGGTGCGGCCGTGGCTGCCCGGGAACAGTGTGTCGCCAACAAAGGCGATGCTTCCCTGCTCGGTGGCGGCGAACAAGACAATGCCACCCGGTGTGTGACCGGGCGTCTCGATCACCTGCAGGCAGATATCACCCAATTCAATCGTATCGCCCTCAGCAAGCAATCGCGTCGGCTCGCCCGGATCGGGCGTATCGATGCCCCACATCGCTCGCTGCTCCTCGATATTCTCACGAGATACCAACACGTCCTTCGCACCTAACTCATATAGGAAACCCTTACCGACGGCGGCTCGCGCTCCGGCAACGCCACCTACGTGATCGGCATGGCCATGGGTGCAGACAGCGCCTAGCACGTGCGCGTCAGGATGCTTGGCATAGATATATTCCACAAGACGCTCACCTTCCCAGGCCGGATCGATAATCAGGCATTCGCCGCTCGAGATTACGGCGTAACTGTTGGTCTGAATGGGGCCGTTTACAAGCGCCTCAATCGAAGCCGTACCCCGAGGGGTTAAGTCCAAAGCTGCAGTGACCATGAGCACGTCCTCCTTCTACAAGCGTCGAGGCATCAAACGATGCCTCGAACGTAGCCAATATCATTACCGTTGTGCGTTCGTCACGCCTATACGCGACGCTTAAGCTGAGCCCCACCCTCGCCAGGCATCAGACGGCGTGCGTCATAGACCGAGTCGACACTGCTGATGGATGCCAGCAGCGGATCCAGACCGCTCGCGTCCGAAATCTCGACCATAAAGCGCAGGGTCGCAATGCCCTCGCGGTTGGTCGAGGTAGCGGCGGAAAGGATATTTCCGCCTGCATCGCCAATGGCGATGGTGACATCCTTGAGCAAGCCCATACGATCCAAGCACTCGACCACGATCTCGACCTGGAAAAGCGTATCGGCAGCACCATCCCACTCCACGTCAATCATGCGCTCGGGGTGTTCCATGAGACCCTTGACGTTGGGGCAGTTGGCGCGATGCACCGAGACGCCTCGACCGCGCGTGATAAAGCCCACGATGTCGTCGCCCGTCACCGGATTGCAGCAATGCGCCAGACGAACCAGCAGGCCGCTGTTGCTCTCGCCCTTGACGATAATGCCGTTACTTGCACTCTTGCCACGCTTTTGCGGTTTGCGGTTGGAACCGCGGGCAGGCTGCTTGACGACCTCAGCGATGGCTTCGGCCTTGGTAAGCTGCTCCTCGGGCTTGGGATCCAAGATTTGCTCGACCTTATTGCCCACAGCGCGCGGGGCGACCTTGCCCGCGCCAACGGCTGCGAACAGGTCCTCGAGTTGCTTGAAGTTAAACTGCTCCGCCACGGCATTGAGTGCACGCGTGGATCGCGGCGTAGAGATGCCGTACCCGCGCTTGCGCATGTCCTTGGCCAGCATATCGCGACCGGCAGCAGCGTCATCGTCTTTGGTCGCAGCGGCGAAGTAACGGCGAATCTTTGACTTGGCCGAAGGCGTCTTGACGATCTTGAGCCAATCGCGCGACGGCTTGGAGCTCTTGTTAGTCAGGATCTCGACACGGTCACCCGTCTTGATTTCGTGCGTGAGCGGAGCCACCGCGCCGTTGATTTTGGCGCCGACGCAGTGGTTGCCGACCTCGGTATGAACAGCGTAGGCAAAGTCGAGCGGTGTAGAGCCCGCACGAAGCGCCATGACCTCACCCTTGGGCGTAAAGACAAAAATCTCCTGGTCAAACAGGTCGACCTTCAGTGAGTGCAGATATTCTTTGGCATCGGTGATCTCGTCAGAGGCTGCCCAATCGAGCGAGTGCTTGAGCCAGTTAATCTGATCGTCCAGACGCTGTGCGTCGTTGGTCTTGGAGGCAGACGATCCGCCCGATTTCTTATATAGCCAGTGGGCGGCGATGCCGTACTCGGCCTGCTCGTGCATCTCGTAGGTTCGAATCTGAATCTCGAGCGGACGGGCCGTGGGGCCGATAACCGTCGTATGGAGCGATTGGTAGTTATTGACCTTGGGCATGGCGATATAGTCTTTAAAACGACCGGGCATGGGATGCCACAAAGTATGCACGGCACCAAGCGTGGAATAGCAATCGCGCACCGAATGGGTGATGACGCGCAGCGCCACCAGATCATAAATCTCGGAGAACTCCTTGCCCTTGCGCTTCATCTTTTGATAGATGGACCAATAGTGCTTGGAACGACCGTTGATCTGAAAACCCTCAAGGCCAATGCGGTCGAGCTCATCGGTAAGCGTCTTGATAGTCTCGGCCAGAAAGCGTTCGCGAACCTCGCGTGACTCTGCCACCATGCGGGCGATGCGCTGGTAAGCGTCGGGTTCAAGGTAGAAGAAGGACAGATCCTCGAGTTCCCACTTGATAGAGCTCATGCCCAGGCGGTCGGCCAGGGGCGCATACACATCCATGGTCTCGCGCGCCTTAAACAGGCGGCGGTCCTCGCGCAGGGCGGCAAGCGTGCGCATATTATGCAGGCGGTCGGCGAGTTTGACGATGATGACGCGAATGTCCTTGGACATGGCGAGGAACATCTTGCGCAGCGTAAGCGCCTGCTTTTCGTCCATGTTGTCGACTTCGATGTTGGTGAGCTTGGTCACGCCGTCGACGAGCTCTGCCACGGTTTCGCCAAACAGACCCGAAACATCGGCAAGCGAGGTATCGGTATCCTCGACGGTATCGTGCAGCAATGCAGCGCACACCACATCGCAGTCCATCTTAAGGTCGGCCAAAATGATAGCCACCTCGACGGGATGGTTAATGTACATCTCACCCGAGCGCCGCTTTTGGTTGCAGTGCTTCTCGGCAGCAAAGCAGTAGGCCTGCTCCACCTTGGAGAAGTCATCCTCACTCATATATTTAAGGCACAGGCGCTCCAGCTTGTCGTAGCTGTCCGCCATAATCTCGGGCGGCAGATCATCGGCATGCGTATAGTGCTCCATCTCCGAAAAGGGCTGGAGGGCGGAATCATGGGCGGTACGGGCTGCGGCATCCATCGAGGTCCCCTTCCCTAGGCCCGCGGTACGATCGGGCGGTTAATTTTGGTAAGCATATCAGAAGCGCACGAATCGAGTGCCCAACTCCGGAAAGCCGAGAACTCCATGCGCGAGCGCAAGCCCTCCAAATAGCGGATCGACCTGCTCAACTGCACGCGCCCGGGGTTTTCGGTCATCGCGATGCGACGGGTATCGTCAAACCCCGAAACGTGACAGAAACCGAGCTCTTCGAAGATTCCCAAGCCGCTTGCCACCGAACGCTCATCGACCGGCGTGCGCGCGTCGATTGCAAGGCACATCTGCGCAATGTCGATATCGCTTGCGCAGAATGAATCGTCCCCCGTCTTGCCACGATTGGAGCGCCACATGGTCTGCAGCGCCCGATAGAGCGTGACAAGCTCATCGCGCTCGGGCGCGTAACAATCGAGCAGGCGCTCATTAATACGAGCGTCACGAGACGAATAGAGCAGGTGAATCACGGCAGGCTGCCCATCGCGGCCGGCACGGCCACTCATCTGGTTAAACTCAATCGCGCCAAACGGCATGTGGTAGAGCACGACATGGCGGATATCGGGCAGGTTGACGCCCTCACCGAAGGCCGAGGTTGAAACGATGCAGCTCAGGCTGCCATCTCGAAACGCCTCCTCGACGCGTCGACGATCGGAACGCGCAAGCCCGGCGTTATAGAACGCGATATGGGTCGCGCAGTCGGGCACACGTTTGCGCAACGTCTTGGCAAGCGCCACGGACTGGTCGCGCGAGTTCACGTAGATGACGGTCTTCTCCCCCGTCGCAACGATCGAAACCAGGCGATTTTCACGGCTCGCAAGGTCACGATCGTCCTCGAGTTGTAGGTTCTCGCGAACGGTCTCGTCGACCACCGTGCTGGTAATCGGCAGTACGCGAGCAAGCTCTGCCACAACTGGAGCCGTCGCGGTAGCCGTTGCCGCCATGACAACGGGGTCGCCCAGGGCTTTAAGAATATCGGGCATATCGAGGTATGCACTCCGGTCACCACCCTTAGCAAGACCGGCATGGTGCGCCTCATCGATAACAACGAAGCCAATACGTCCAGAACGCGCAAATCGATCGCGGTGGATAGACAAGAACTCGGGCGTCGTGAGAACGATACCGGTGCGACCCGAAGCAAGGCCGGCGAACACGTCATCGCGTACGGCCTCCACGGTCTCGCCAGTCAGCACGCCGACACCAATGCCGAGCGCGGCCATCGTCGAGGAAAGGTGATAGGCCTGATCAGCAACGAGCGAACGCAGAGGATAGACAAAAATGCTCGCACGCCCGCGAAGAACCGCCTCGCGCGCGGCATGCACATGGAAAATCAGAGACTTGCCACGCCCCGTCCCCATAACGGCCAAAACGCTCTGATGGTCGGCAAGCGCGTCGAGTGCCTCGACCTGCGCGCGATGCGGCTGGTTCGAGCCGATAAAGCTATGGATAAGCGAGCGCGTGAGCTCGGTATAAGAAAGCTGGGCGAGCGTCTCGCGTTTACGCGACTCCAGGCGCAGACCAGAATCCGCCGGTTGCACGCCGCGGCGGAGCTCACATGCCGGATCGTCGATATTGGGCGCCGCGGTATCGCGCACCAAGACATCTTTGATCATGAGCTTGGGCTTCACACGTCCCTGCCAATGCTCGGCCACGGCCTCGAACACCAAGTCGACGGCGCTGTCGCAATTGATGAGCCTATCGATCTGCGGCACGCGGAACATGATGGCCGGCACACTCGCGGCACCATCGGTCGCCACAAAGCGCATGTGCTCGCCGGTTTTGCCCACCACGGCGCGATCGCACATCGTCACGCCCTCGGCGGCCAGAAGCGGCACCTTATTGCCCTGGCCAAACGGCTCAAGACGGGAAATTTGCTCGATGGTCTCGATATTTAGCTCGGAGAGATCAACGGTGGCGGCAACCTCGTCAGTGTCCTCAAAGTCCTCGGCGGGAAGCTCCGATAGCACGGCCGAAAGGCGACGGCGGAACTCATCGAGCTTGGATGCCTCGATGGTCACACCCACCGCACCGGCATGCCCGCCGCGACGAATCAGCAGGTCGGAGCAACGCTCGACGGCATCGAACAAGTTGATCTTGCCCACCGAGCGGCCCGATCCGCGCGCAACGCCACCCTCGATCGAGAAGAGCAGCGCCGGCACGTGATAGCGATTGGTCAAGCGGCTCGCCACGATGCCCTTGACGCCCTCGTGCCAGCCCTCGCCGCCCACGACGATTGCGCGCCCGCCGTCATAAGTCTCCTCGACCTTCTCCATGGCATCGCGCGTAAGCTCGGCCTCGATCTCGCGGCGTTGGCGATTGATTTCCTCGAGCTCGGCGGCAAGCGCGCTCGCTTCGATGGGGTCGCGGGCAAGCAGCAGGTCGAGCGCCAGCTTGGGATCGGCCATGCGGCCGGCAGCATTCAGACGGGGGATGAGCGAAAACGACAGGCCGTCGGCCGTAATGGTAGAAAGGTCGGCCTTGGCAAGTGCGGCAAGCGCGATATAGCCGGGACGGGCCGTCACGCGCATCTGCTGGATGCCCTCGGCGACCAGTGCGCGATTCTCGGGCGTAAGCGGCATCATGTCGGACACGGTGCCCAGCGCCGCGACCTCTATCAGCGAACGCCAATACGACGGCTTGCCCAAACGCTCGCCCAGGACCTGCACCAGCTTGAGTGCCACGCCGGCACCGGCAAGCTCGCGCGAGGGACCCTTGTCCTCGAGCTTGGGGTCGGTCAGGGGCACGCCCTGCGGCACCTGGTCGGACGGCTCGTGATGGTCCGTGACCACCAAATCGATCCCCAGGCTCTCCAGATAGGAGGCCTCTTCCTTGGCGGCAATGCCGTTATCGACGGTCACGATCAGCTGGGGGCGAGCGAGCTCGTTAACGCGGTCGAGCGCCGCACGCGACAGACCGTAGCCCTCGTCAAAACGATGCGGAATAAACGGCGTGACGTTGGCGCCAAACGAACGCAGCGCCTCGGTCAACAGACAAGTCGACGTAATGCCGTCGACGTCAAAATCGCCAAAGACGGCGATGCGCTCGTGGCTGCGAATAGCACGCTCAACGCGGTCGACGACGACCGCCATACCCGGAATAACGAGCGGGTCCGCCCAGTCGCGATCGAGCGAAGGCGTCAGAAAAAGCTGGCCTTCCTCGATGGATGTAATGCCGTGCGCAACCATAATGCGCGCCACCAGCCCGGGTATGCCCAGGCCAGCCGAAAGCTCCTTTTCGAGCTCGGGGTTTTGCTGAGCGACCGCCCAGCGATGCGTTGTCTTAAGCGATGACATAGGCGCCCACCCCCGATAGGGGCAGGTCGCCGCGATACCTCTCACGGTTCATAGCGATGAGTCCTCTGTGTATGCCCGCTTCGGCAGGCAGATCTGTTGAACGGATTTATTATACCGTGCGGCGCGGACGCACAACGTCCAGCACGCCGTGGTTTCGATAAACGAGGGCGGTAATAGCCTCGAAATAATCGGGCGTTTCAGCCACACGGACGCATGCGAGCGTCTAGCATATCCATTCAAAACGGATTCACGAGCAAAGGGAGTCACAAGCGCATATGAAGCAATGGGTTGGACTGGGTAAGTTCCTCGCGGGGCATATGCAGATCATCGTTCCGATTTGCGTGACGCTTGGCGTGCTCTTTCCCCAGCAGATCGGCGTACTCAAGCCCATCGTCCCCACCCTGTTTGCCTTTATGACGTTCCAAGGTGCCCTCAGCAACACCTTCCATCAGGTAGCCGAAGTATTCCGCCGTCCGCTGCACCTGATTTTGGCGCTGCTGGTCTCGGCGGTGCTTATTCCCATAACAGCCTATGCCATGGGGTCGCTGTTCTTTGGCTCCAACCCCAACCTCGTCTGCGGTATCGTGCTCGAGTACAGCGTACCTGTGGCAGTCACTGCCTTTATGTGGATTAGCATGTTCGGCGGCAACGGCCCGCTCGCGCTCACCATCATCCTGACGTCCTCGGTTATCTCTCCCGTTACGATTCCGCTCACGCTTAAGCTCTTGCTGGGCGCCACCGTCTCGATCGACGTGCCGGGCATGATGCAGAACATGGCCTTCATGATCGCTATCCCCGCCCTGCTCGGCATCGTGATTAACGAACTCACGCGCGGATGGGGACACGAGAAGCTCTCCCCCGCGCTCTCGCCCGCCTGCAAGTTCATGATGATGGGTGTTATCGCGTCGAACTCCACCGCCATGAGCGAGTACGTGCTGCACATGAACGCGGTGCGCTTGGAAGTCGCCCTCTTTATTTTGATCTTCGCCATCAGCGGCTTTGTCGTCGGTATTCTGGTCGCCCGCGCACTGCATCTGCCGTATAGCGAAACGACTACCATGTGCTTTACCTGCGGCATGCGCAACATCTCTTCGGGCGCCGTCATCGCCACGCAATACTTTCCGGGCGAAGTCGTATTTCCCGTCATGTGCGGAACGCTGTTTCAGCAGGTACTTGCCTCGCTTATCGGGCATCTCTTTGAGCGTCTAACCGGCGAGGAGCGCGCTGCCCAGCGCAAGCGCGTCGAGGCCGGCCGCGACGCCATGGCACGCTAGGCTGTCCACATTACGCGGGTGTTAGTCTTGCTATACGAGCGTTTCCAGATGTGCGCGCAGGCGCTCAGCATCGATATCGAGCGTCGTCTCGGCATTGACCTGGGCCAAACGATAGCCGACAAAGTAGGGCGAAACCACCCAACGCGGCAGCGCCTTGGCAATGGTCCGACCGCCCAGGTGATAGAAGAACAAGTTGTACGACTCTGCACGGCCACCGTGGTGCTCGTTTAGGATATAACGCAGAGCTACCTGGATCGCATCGGCGAAGAGATCCGCCTCGGCTTGGTCCCGCGTGTCATCGCTGGCGGCGATTCCCCGCGGAGCTGAAACGTTGACCTCAAAGAACCCCATAATCGGTTCGGTTGAGATGTTGACCGCAATTCTCCCCTGTTGCCAGACATTGATGCCTTCGAAATTGGCGGAAGTCAGCGAAGCATAGCCATCTTCCTGCTCCAAACCCACAATCTGCATGTGCGGATGAACGAGACTACCGCCCGAGAGCGGACCCTTGTTCTTGTACATGAGCACGCTTCGATACTGCCGTGAATCGATCATCTGCTGCCAGCAACCCAGGGCAAACCGCATCACATGATGCAGCTCGTCCGGCGCATAGGTCACCAGGTCTGCGTCATGGTCGGCCGACTCGATCAGCACGGTTTGACGGGTGGCGCGCAGGGTCTTGAACTTATTCTCGAGCCAGATACAGTCACCGTCGCGCCGGATGATATTGGCGAGTTCCTCGGTATCGCAAAAGGGGCACGCGGTGCCAGGGCGCCGGTTGTCGTCGGGCTTCCCGCTCGCCTGCTGAACGTCAAATACCAGGGGCACGGGTTATACCTCCAGCGGCACGATCTTGGTGCCATGGAGCTCGGAGACGCCCAGTGCCGCAGCCACGGTATCGCGGTTGGCCGTGGAAATGCCGCCGCCGGGAAGGATGGTCAGGCGATCGTCCGCGTAGTCGATAAGGTGCGACAGATGCTCCAGGTTGTCCTCAATCGGCGTGCCGGCGGCACCGCCATGCGTCAGGATGCGCGTTATGCCGCAGTCGGCGAGCGTGTCAATCGCGTCGAGCTGAGCCTCGGGCGAGAGCTGGTCAAACGCCATGTGAAAGGTGATGTCGATGGGCTCGCGCTTGCACTCCTCGGTCGCGCAGCCCGCAGCCATCACAAGGGCGCCCAACGCAAGTTCATCGAGCGCCCATCCGCCGGCACAAGGCTTGCAGCAGCCAAAGACCAAGCCATCGACGCCGGCACTTACGGCAAGGCCCAAGTCCATCTCCATCATGCGCAGCTCGTCCTGGTTGTAGTGAAAGTCGCCGCCACGCGGACGGATCATGCACATCACCCGTGCATCGTGCTCGCGAGCATAGCTGGTCGTAGCGCTGATAACGCCGGCCGAGGGCGTGGTGCCACCAACCGCAAGGTTGTCGCACAGCTCAATGCGTCCCGCACCGGCCGCAATGGCCGCCGGCACCCGCTCAAAGTTCTCGGCACAAAACTCGTACAGCATAGATAGACCCCCAGATGACACTTCTATTTCCACACGGCATTGTCGCACTTTAAATACCAAGCCAACGGATCATTTCAAAAGGGGCGCTGACCGAGTTGGTCAGCGCCCCTATTACTGGATGGATTAACCACCAAGATAAGCTTTGCGGACGTTGTCGTCGTGCAGCAGCTCTTGGCCGGTGCCGGTCATGGTGATCTTGCCGGTCTCGAGCACGTAGCCGCGTGTGGCGATGGAAAGCGCCATCTGCGCGTTCTGCTCGACCAGGAGCACCGTGGTGCCGGCCTTGTGCAAATCCTCGACAATCTGGAAGATCTGCTCGATCAGGATCGGCGCCAGACCCATGGAGGGTTCGTCGAGCATGAGCAGCTTGGGGTTACTCATAAGGGCACGACCCATAACGAGCATCTGCTGCTCGCCGCCCGAAAGGGTGCCGGCCACCTGGCGACGGCGTTCCTTCAGGCGCGGGAACTGCTCGTAAACACGCTCGAGGCCCGGGGCAACCGTGGACTTGGGCTGTGTATAGGCACCCATCTCCAGGTTCTCCTCGACCGTCATCTGCAAAAAGGCACGACGCCCCTCGGGTACCTGAGACAGGCCCTTGCCAACCAGCTTGTCGGCGGGCGTATGGATAATGTCCTCGCCCATAAACTTGATGGAGCCGGTCTTGGAGCGCAGCAGGCCCGAGACAGTCTTGAGCGTCGTGGACTTGCCGGCGCCGTTCGCGCCAATCAGGGCCACGATCTCGCCCTCGTTAACGTTAAAGGAGATGTCCTTAATGGCGTGGATGGCGCCGTACCAGACGTTGATGTTGTAGACGGAAAGCATCGGCTCTGCCATTTAGTTCTCCCCCTTATCCTGCTTGCCCAGATAAGCCTCAATAACGGCTTCGTTGTTCTGGATTTCCTCGGCCGTGCCCTTGGCGATGACCTTGCCAAAGTTAAGCACGCAGATACCCTCGCAAATATTCATGACAAGCGACATGTCGTGCTCGATGAGCATGATGGCAATGCCAAAGGTGTCGCGAATCTTGACGATGTTCGCCATGAGCTCCGCAGTCTCGGACGGGTTCATGCCGGCGGCAGGCTCGTCGAGCAGTAGTAGCTTGGGATTGGTGGCAAGCGCGCGGACGATCTCCAAACGACGCTGAGCGCCGTAAGGTAGCGAGCCGGCCTGCTCGTTTGCCAGATGTTCCATATCAAAGATAGACAGAAGCTCCATGGCGCGCTCATGGGCGGCCTTCTCGTGCTTCCAATACGTCGGCAGGCGCAGCACGCCCTCAAAGCCGGAGTAGCGCTCCTGGTTGTGCAGGCCGACCTTTACGTTGTCCTCCACCGTCATGGTGTTGAACAGGCGGATGTTTTGGAAGGTACGAGCGATACCCATGCGGTTGACCTGGTAGACGGACTTGCCCGAGGTGTCCTCACCGTCGAGCAGGATGGTGCCGTGCGTGGGCTGGTACACCTTGGTGAGCAGGTTGAAGACCGTGGTCTTGCCGGCTCCGTTGGGGCCGATGAGACCGGCGATCTCGGTCTTACCGATGGTCAGGCTAAAGTCGTCGACCGCCTTGAGGCCGCCGAACTCAATGCCCAGGTGGATGCACTCGAGCGCCGGGCGCTCGCCCAGGTCGCGGTCGGGAACGATGGCGCCAGAAGGATACGGGACCATCTTGCCCTTGTTGAACTCAAACTTACTGGGCATCGGTTGCCACCTCCTTCTTGGAAGCAAAGCGGTCCTTAATGCGCGCGAAGAACGCCTTGAGCTGCGGGTTGTTAGTAAAGACCATGACCAGAATCAACACGATGGCGTAGATGAGCATGCGGTAGTCCGAGAACTGACGGAGCAGCTCGGGGAGCACCGTGAGCAGCGCCGCCGCGATGACGGAACCGCGCATGTTGCCCAGACCGCCCAGGACCACGAACACCAGAATGAGAATCGACGTGTTGAAGTCGAACTTAGTAGCGGAGAGCTGCGAGAAGTTACCGCCGAAGAGGGCTCCGGCAGCACCGGCGAGAGCGGCGGAGACCACGAAGGCGATCATGCGGTACTGGGTGACGGAGATACCCACGGACTCGGCAGCGATCTTGTTATCGCGCACGGCCATGATGGCACGACCGGTGCGGCTGCGGACCAAGTTGAGCACAATCACGAGCGCAACCATAACCAGGATGGCGCCAGCAAGGAACGTCGAGTAGGTCGAAACACCAGATGCGCCCTGGGCACCCTTGATGATAGCGGTGCCGTCTTCGAGCAGGTGTAGGTCGTCGATCGTGGAATTGCCCGTGATGTTAAAGATCACGTGCAGGCCGCGGGAATCGACGCCCACAATGAGGCAGGTAACGATCTCTTTGATGATCTCGCCAAAGGCCAACGTTACGATGGCCAGGTAGTCACCGCTCAGGCGAAGGACCGGAATACCGATCAGGAAGCCCAGAATGGCAGCGGCGATAGCGCCGACCACAATGCTGATGATCAGACGCACCGGGTCGGACGGAATGGCGCTCTCCAGCGCGACGGCGGTGACGATTCCCGTATAGGCGCCGACGCTCATAAAACCCGCGTGGCCTAGCGACAAGTCGCCCGCGATGCCGACGACGAGGTTGAGCGAGATGGCCATGACGATATAGGCCGTGATGGGAACCAGCTGACCGACAATCATGCGCGGAATCATGTGGTTAGACTGCATAAAGAACACGATGGCGAACGCCACAACGCACATGGCGTACGTGACAAAGTCGTGACGCGTCTGCTTGTCTGTAAGAAACTTCATAACGCTCACCTACACCTTCTCGGGTACGTACTTGCCCAAGAGGCCGGCAGGCTTGACGAGCAGGACGATGATCAAAACGCCAAAGACGATGGAGTTGGCAAGGCTCGTGGAAATGTAAGCCTGCGCCATCGCCTCGATGATGCCGATGAGAATGCCGCCGACAAAGGCACCGGGGATGGAGCCGATGCCGCCGAAAACGGCAGCGTCGAAGGCCTTGATGCCAGGCATGGCGCCCGTGGTGGGCTGCAGAACCGGCGAGTAGGAGCACAGGAGCACACCGGCGATGGCGGCAAGGGCGGAGCCGATGGCGAACGTCATCGAGATGGTGCGGTTGACGTTGATGCCCATGAGCTGGGCGGCGGCCTTGTCCTCGGACACGGCGCGCATGGCCTTGCCCATCTTGGTCTTACCTGTAAAGATCATCAGACCGGCCATGATAACCAGGCAGGCGACGATGGTGACGAGCGAGACGGCACTTACGTTGAACTTGGCCAAGAACTCCGGCACCGGGAAGGTGACGAGCGAAGTGAAGTTCTTGGGCGTGGCGCCCCACAGAAGCTGCGCGGCATTCTGCAGGAAGTAGGACACACCGATGGCCGTGATCAGAACGGCCAGCGGGCCTGCTTGGCGCAGCGGCCTATAGGCCAGACCCTCAATGAGAACACCGAGAACCGTGCAGACCACACAAGAGAGAACTACAGATGCCCAGCCCGGGAGGCCGAGATACGACGTGGCGCAGAACGAGACATAGGCACCGACCATGATGACATCGCCGTGAGCGAAGTTGAGCATCTTGGCGATACCGTAGACCATGGTGTAGCCCAACGCGATGATGGCGTAGACGCTGCCCATGGACAGGCCGTTGACCAGGTATTGGATAAAGACCGTCATGTTCCACATCCCCCTTTCGAATAGGTTTCCAGTTGATGTATGAAACAGGGACGTTACGTTGTCCCCAGATACCAAGCAAGCAGGGAAGGCGAAAACCTCCCCTGCTTGGGATCAAAACCGCTCTATGTAAGGCGGCCTATTAGGCCAGTACGTACTTGCCGTCGGTGATGACATACGCCGTAGGATCCTTCTGGACCTGGCCCTTGTCGTTCCAGGAGAGCTTGCCGGTCAGACCGTCAACGGTAATCTTGAGCATAGCCTTGGGCAGCTTCTCGGCAACCTCGGTCGGGTCGGCGTCGACACCAAGACCGGCCTCCTTGAGGGCCTCGGCCACCGCGTGCACGCCGTCGTAGGCATCGGCGGCAAACTGGTCGGGGGTATCGCCGTACTTATCCTTGTAAGCGTTGACGAAGTCGGCGTTCTTCTCGTCGTCGGCGGAGAACGGGGTCATGAGCAGCAGACCCTCGGCAAGAGAGGTGTCGAAGCCCTCGACGCCCAGGATACCGTCCATGCCGTCGCAGCCCATCATCTTGACGTCGTAGCCCATGTCCTTGGCGTTCTTGAGCAGGACGGACGCCGGCGTGTAGTAGATCGGCGCAAAGATCATGGTGGCGCCGGCCTGCTTGGCCTTGGTCAGCTGGTTGGTAAAGCTCGTAGCGGAGTCGTCCTTAAAGGTCTCCTCGTCAACAATCTCGAGCTTAGACTCAGCGGCCTGAGCCTTAAAGGAATCTGCAATGCCCGAAGAATAAGCGTCGCCGGAGTTATAGAACAGCACGAACTTCTCGTCCGCATACTTCTCTGCCAGGAACTTGGCAGCGTTGACGCCCTGGTTGGGGTCGGTAAAGCAAACCTGGAAGACGCAATCCTTTCCGTCGGTGACGTCCTCGGAGGACGCGGACGGGGTGATCATGAATGTCTTGGGGTCGTTGCTGCACTCTGCGGCAACGGCAACCGACGCACCCGTGGTGGTCGGGCCGACGAGGGCCTGCATGCCCCAGTCGAGCAGGTTATTAAAGGCGTTGACGGCCTTCTCGCCGTCGGCCTGGTCGTCCTCGGCCTTGCTGGCAAGCGGCAGCTCCTTGGTGGAGAAGTCCTTGCAGCCAAGCTCGACGCCCTGGGTAACGGACTTGCCGTAAGACGCGGCGGCACCGGTCAGCGGGCCAATGGTGCCGATCTTAAACGAAGCGTCGCTCGAAGCGGAACCGCTGTCGCCGCCGTTGGAGGAGCAGCCAGCTAGAATGGACATCGCCCCCAGACCTGCTGCGCTCGCGATAACGCTCCTGCGATTCATAACAGGGTTCAATGACTTACCGGTGAGGCTCGACATGCGGCTCTCCTCTCAAATCTCGTCGGGTTTCGGTTACCCGACAGGCCATCCTCCGCCGTCTTCGGCGTTCGCAAAATAGTAGACGCTTTAGTTGAGAAAAGTGGCGATTATTTCAACTTTTCTTTTGCCTTGTCCATTTATCCATAATTATGCGTATTTCTGTCGGTTTATACAGTTTAGCGACTTTATTGTGTGAAAGTAATGTTTCCGTTCTGTTACAAGCTTTCCTGCCCTGAATAACATGGCCCCACCGGTCTCGTTATATGCACTTAGGCGGCGATGTACTTGCCGTCCTGAATCACATAGGCCGTAGCGGGCTTCTCGACTTGGCCCTCGTCGTTCCACGTGAGCTCGCCTGTCAGGCCCTCAATCTTGATCTTGCGCATAGCCTTGGCAAGGTCGCCGGCAATGTCGGCGCCGTCGACCGTAATGTCGATGTCCGCCTCATCGATCGCCTCGACAATCGCGTGGATGCAGTCATAAGCATCGGCGGCAAACTGGTTGGGCGTCTCGTTGTAGGCGTCCTTATATGCCTTGACGAAGTCGGCGTTCTTCTCATCGTCGGCAGAGAACGGGGTCATGAGCAGCACGCCCTCGGCAAGAGAGGTGTCGAAGCCCTCAACGGAGAGCAGGCCGTCCATGCCGTCGGTGCCCATGAGGGTCATGTCGTAGCCCATGTCCTTGGCGTTCTTGAGCAGGACGGACGCCGGCGTGTAATAGATCGGGGCAAAGATAAGCGTGGCGCCGGCCTCCTTGGCCTTGGTGAGCTGGTTGGTAAAGCTCGTTGAAGAGTCGTCCTTAAAGGTCTCGGTATCGACGATATCGAGCTTGGACGCCTTGGCCTGCTCGGCAAAAGCGTCGGCAACGCCCGAGCTATACGTATCGCCGGAGTTGTAGAACAGGGCGATCTTGGCGTCTGCATACTTCTCGGCCAGGAACTTCGCGGCGCTGGCGCCCATGGTGGGATCGGTGAAGCAAACCTGAAAGACCGTGGTCTTATCCTTGGTGACGTCGAGCGACGAGGCCGAAGGCGTGACCATGAGCATATCGTCGGCGATCTCGCCCGAGACGGCGACGGCGGCACCAGTCGTGACGGGGCCGACGAGCGCCTGCATGCCCCAGTCGCACAAGGTATTGAAGGCGTTGATGGCCTTCTCGCCGTCGGCGACGTCATCCTCGGACTTAAGCGAGAGTTTGAGATCCTTGGTCGAGAAATCCTTGGCGGCGAGCTTGGCACCTTTCTCGGCCGAAACGCCATAGGTTGCCGCGGCGCCGGTCAGAGGGCCGATGACACCGATCTTGAAGGTCTTACCGTCATCGGCGGAGCCGCCGTCCGAGCCACCCGACGAGCAACCAGCGAGTGCGGCAGCGCTGCCGAGCGCCGCGGCGCCGGCGAGAAAGTTCCTACGGCTGAGCATGCTGTTGATGTTGAACATGGTGTCCCCCTTTTTTTCGCTGGCCGCGGTGCGGCCGTCTTGCGGTACGGGGCAAACCTTATGGCGCAAACGTTGACAGTTTGTTACGGAAGTTCGTTTGTAGCGAGCATGTTTCCAATGTTTCCGCAGCGTTTCGGGGGTGCCGTTTTGTGCGACTCCTGTTGCCTGGCGAGCACGCGCTCTCGGTTCACGCTAGAATGCACTCAACATTACTTGATCAATCAATCTATAAGATGCACGAAGGAGCTATCTATGAGCGAACCCCTGCGCACCGTGAACGTCGGTCTGATCGGTCTGGGAACCGTCGGCGGCGGCGTGGCCCGTCTGATCAAGAGCCACCACGATGAGTACCTGGCCGCCTACGGCATCGACCTTAAGCTGACCCGCGCCTGCGCGCTTGCCTGGGAGCAGGCCGAGGCAGCCGGTATTGAGCGCGAGGCCTTTACGAGTGACTGGCATGACGTCGTTACCGACCCCGCCGTCGATATCGTCGTCGAGCTGATCGGCGGCGAGCATCCCGCGACCGAGATCTTCACCACGGCCTTTGAGCACGGCAAGCACGTCGTCTCTGCCAACAAGGCCCTGTTGGGCCGCCACGTCGAGACGCTTGCCGAGAAGGCGCGCGCGTGCGGCGTGCAGATTAAGTGCGAGGCCAGCTGCGGCGGCGGCATCCCCATCGTGAGCACGCTCGAGCACGACCTGGTGGGCAACAAGATCCTGACCATCGCCGGCATTCTCAACGGTACCACCAACTATATCCTGTCGCGCATGGACGCCGAGGGCGCCGATTACGCCGACGTGCTTGCCGACGCGCAGGCCAAGGGCTACGCCGAGGCCGACCCGTCCGCCGACGTCGACGGCTTCGACGCCGCCAGCAAGACGGCGATCCTCGCCTCCATCGGCTTTGGCACCCGCGTGACCACCGATGATGTGTACCAGCAGGGTATCCGCACCATCGGCGCCGAGGACATCGCCCAGGCCCGCGAGCTCGGCTACACCATTAAGCTGCTCGGCATCGCCCGCAACACCGACGCCGGCGTCGACGTCCGCGTGCATCCCACGCTGATCCCCGCCGACCACATGCTTGCCAAGGTCAACGGCGCCATGAACGCCGTCTACGTGGTGGGTGACGCCGTGGGCGAGACCATGTTCTACGGCGCAGGCGCAGGCTCCTTCCCCACCGCGAGCGCCGTCGTGGGCGATATCCTGTCGCTCTCCGAGCAGATCAGCCGCGGCGTGGCTCCGCTGCCCGAGATTGAGCCCTATGGCCACAACCTCGCCTTTAAGCCCATGGACGAACTCCAGACCAAGTATTATGTGCGCCTGAAGGTCGCCGACCGCGTGGGCGCCCTGTCCGAGACGGTCGATATCTTTGCCAAGCACAACATCTCGATCTCGCTCATCAACCAGGTCGAGGACGGCAAGTCGGGCGTCAGCGATGCCTGCTCGGTCATCTTCCTGACGCACCGCGCGCTCGAGAAGGACGTCCAGGCTGCCGCCGCCGAGCTTGCCAGCGTCGACTGCGTGGCCGAG
Organism: Collinsella sp. HCP28S3_E12; assembly: GCF_052065595.1. NCBI lineage: Bacteria > Bacillati > Actinomycetota > Coriobacteriia > Coriobacteriales > Coriobacteriaceae > Collinsella > Collinsella sp. HCP28S3_E12. Next base: position 2,319 of record NZ_JBQHTS010000025.1, on the reverse strand, counting down.
GTCGCCAACGTCCTGCGCATCGAGAACGTCGAGGCCTGGACCGAAGGCGTCATGGCCAACTAACCCAACGCTCGCCTAGCAATACGAGCTTTGAGGGCTCCCGTCCGATGTGGGACGGGAGCCCTTTTGCCTCCTGCCCTAAGCACAACGGCAGAGCACATTTGCGCGAGCCGCTCATCGGTAACGCGCGCTACCGTTCACCGATATGCAAACGCGGTCGATTCCGGCTACCGCTACGCTGGCTGAGAATGCCCGCCCGCGATGAGAGGAAGCACTATGTTGCTCGAGGGCAAGAAAGCAATCGTCACCGGAGGCACGCGCGGTATCGGCTATGCCATCGCCTGCCGTTTTATCGAAGAGGGCGCCGCCGTCACCGTCTTTGGCTCGCGCCAGGAGACTGCCGACGCGGCCGTTGAGAAGCTGGCGGCCGCCTATCCCGACGCCAAGGTCTGGGGCCGCTCCTGCGACCTCACCTCACTCGAGGCCGTGACCGAGGCTTTTACCCAGGCTGCAACCGACATGGGCGGCCTGGACACAGTCGTCAACAATGCCGGTATCTCCCAGCGCTCGCCGCTTTTGGACTACACGGCCGAGGAGTTCGCCAAAGTCATGGACCTCAACGTCGTCGCCGTCTTTAACGGTCACCAGGCGGCCGCCAAGATTATGACCGAGGCCGGCCACGGCGGCACCATCACCACCACGAGCTCGATGGTCGCCAAGTACGGTCAGCCCTCCGGCGTCGGTTACCCCACGTCCAAGTTTGCCGTCAACGGCATGGTCCAGTCGCTCTCGCGCGAGCTCGCCCCCATGGGCATTCGCGTCAATGCCGTCGCACCCGGCGTAACCAAGACCGATATGGTCGCCAACCTGCCCGAAGAGGTCATCAAGCCCATCATCGCCACCATTCCGCTGGGGCGCATGGGCGAGCCCGAGGATGTCGCCAACGCCTTTGTTTTCCTAGCGAGCGACATGTCCTCCTACGTCACGGGCGCCGTGCTCCCCGTCGACGGAGCCGCCCGCTCCTAAAGGTCGCAAGCCACGACTTCGAACCTCAACGAGGCCCAACGCAAAAGGCGCGCTGCCTGCATCAACCGCAGGCAGCGCGCCTTCTTCTGTTTGTAAGGGAAACAGCGTCCCGGTATTTCAGCTCAGAACGGGACACAGCTTCCCTCAGGGCCATGTTTCGGAAAATGCGCCCCGTTTTGAACGCCAATTCTGGGACGCGCTTTCCTCAAGGCCTTTGATTCGGAAAGCGCATCCCATTTTGAACCTTCAGACTGGGACGCGCTTTCCGGCAGGAGTCCAAAGCGGAAACCGCATCCCACTCTGGGCGTGGGACTGCGGACAAAAAGTTGGACCGTTGAGGTCCGGAACGGAGTCCTCATGGCATACAGTAGGAGAATGGTGGAGAGGGCCAGGGCGCTTCGCGGCGCCGGGCTCACCGTCATGGAGATAACCGAGATACTCGGCGGGCCCGGCAAGACGTCCGTCTGGCGCTGGATCAGGGACGTGCGCAAGCCCGCGGGAAGGGCCGGTGGAGGAATGGACCTGCCGCGACTCGTCGGGGACGGCCCCGACTACCCCGACATCGACCCGGAGGACAAGGACGCCCTGATCGAGCGGCTCAGGCTCGAGAACGCGGTGCTGAGGGCGGTGCAGGACGTTTTAAAAGCCGGGAGCCTCGACGGGATGTCGAACAGGGAGAAGACCCTGGTGATAGACCGCCTGAGGCCTGCGGGGAAGTGGTCCTTGAGAGAACTCACCGGCTTCTTGAGGATATCGAGGAGCTCCTATGACTACCAGCGCCGCGCGATCGCCAGGCCGGACCGCCTGGCGCCGCTGAGGGACGTCGTGCGGCGGGTGTTCCTGGAGGACGGCGACGGCGCGCGCGGCTACCGGTTCGTGGTGCGCAGGCTCCGCGAGCTCGACGACCCCGTGCGCGTCTCCGAGAAGGTCGTCCGGCGCATCATGCGCGAGGAGGGGCTCGTCCCGAGGTGGATGAGGAGGAGGGCCGGCGCCTACAGCTCCTACGGCGGCGAGGTGACCCCCGCCCCGCCGAACCTCGTGCGCCGCGACTTCCGCTCGGCCCTGCCGAACTTCCTGTGGCTCACCGACATAACCGAGTTCAGGCTGCCGACGGGCCGCAAGGTGTACCTGTCCGCCATCAGGGACTGCTTCGACTCCTCGATCGTCGCCTGGCGGGCGGGCTGTTAGCGTCAATCTATTTTTCACCAGTTTCGCTAAACAGGCGCGCCGTTCGCGCAAAGGCGGTTTCACCGGTTGCGCTAACGTATTTTCACCGATTCCGGTCACGGCTTG
>NZ_JBQHTS010000024.1:0-27027 GCF_052065595.1 Collinsella sp. HCP28S3_E12 | reverse complement strand
CGAGCCGTGACCGGAATCGGTGAAAATACGTTAGCGCAACCGGTGAAACCGCCTTTGCGCGAACGGCGCGCCTGTTTAGCGAAACTGGTGAAAAATAGATTGACGCTAACACTTCTGGGCGGGCTTGGCGCCGTGGGCCCAGGTGTCGGTGCGGTGGGGCCAGCCCATCCACACGCGGTCCTGGGGGGCGAACTCGGCGGGCATGAAGAAGCCGTCGGCCCTAGGGGTGGACTCGGACTCGGTGATCGTACGCATAAGATTTCCTCCAAACCGGACGATCGTCTGCCGCGGGCGGGCTGCCCGCGGCCTAGGACCAAGAGATGGCGGGCGCCCGTCCCCCGGCAGAGGTCGGGGCGCCCGGCGCCGGTTTTCACGGGGTCGCACCGGCGGGCGACGACGTAGCCAGGTGCGCGGAGACAGGGCGCACGAGGGATACGGGAGAGGGGTCGGGGCGGTCGGCGGCTGCCGGAGCTATCGCCTGCACCCGCCCCGGGGAATGGTTGGCGGACCCGTCGCCCGGGCACACCTCCGAGGAGGCCGGGGTGCCCGGAACCGGGTGCCCTAGTTCTCCTCGGCCTCCTCGGCGAGGCGCTGGGCGGCCAGCTCGGGGGTGAGGCCCTTGTACTCGGTCTCGCGGCCCTTGGCGCTGACGACGCGGACGACCTCGCCGATGAGCATGAGCACGATGAAGATGATGATCATCGGGACCTTCTCGCCGATCTCGGCGGCGGAGAACGGCGCCAGCGTCGCGACGATGGCCAGGATCAGCTCGATGCAGGGGATGGCCAGCATGACCTTCATCATCGCGCCCTTGAACGGGAACGTGAAGATGCGCTCGCGGTTGGGGTCGTTCTTGCGGAGGTTGAGGAACGCCGGGAACATCGGGATGTAGGTGAGCAGCAGGAAGACGACGGAGGTGCCGAAGAGCATCCAGAAGACGCCGTTGGAGATGGCGTCGACGGGAACGAGCTGCAGGCAGAGGACCAGGGAGGCGACGACGGCGTTGACCAGGTTGGCGCCGTTGGGCATGTCGTCCTCGGAGATCATCGAGGCGAAGACCTTGGGCATGTTGCCGTGCTCGGCGGCGTAGCGGGCGACGGAGTTGACGCCGAAGGACCAGGCGGCCATGTTGGCGAACAGGGTGATCAGGAAGGCGATGCAGATGACCTTGAAGAGCACGGAATCGCCCACCATGGTCTGGACTGCGAAGATCATGCCGTAGTCGGGGTCGATGGAGTCGGCCGGGATGGCGGCGCCGATGCCGAAGCCAGCGAACAGGTAGATGACGGCAATAGCCACGCCACCGACGACGATAGCCTTGGGGATATCGCGAGCGGGATCGGCCATATCATCGGTCATGGTGCAGATAACCTCGAAGCCCATGAAGTTGAAGATGATGATGGACAGGTAGCCCAGGGCGTTGGTGTTGGTGAGCTCGGGCAGGAAGGTGGCGGCGGACATGTCGCTCGCGAAACCGTTCTCCATGGCATACCAGATGCCCAGGGCGCCGACGATGACGGCAACGGCGACCTTGATCAGGGCGCCACCGTTGAGGACCCACTCGGAGTCGGCCGCCTTGGAGCGGCCCATGAGGTAGACGATCCACACGAAGGCGAGCTCGATGCCCATCTTGGCGATCAGGTTGAACTCGACGCCAAAGACCATGCCCAGGATGTCGGGGAACATGGTCGCCAGCGAGGCGATCCACAGCGGGTAGTTGACCCAGTAGTAGTACGAAATGCGGGCGCCCCACTTGTCGCCCAGGCCATCGCGTACCCAGTCGTAAATGCCGCCCTCGCCGTCATAGGTGGTGCCGAGCTCGGCGACGACCATGCCGTAAGGGAGCAGGAAGGTCAGGATCAGGAAGATCCACCAGAAGAACTGCTGGTTGCCAATGGCAGCAGCAGGAGCGGCGGCCTCGCAAACGAAGACGACGCAGATGATGGTCGAAATGACCGTCAGGAAGGAAAGCTTTTTCTTTCCGTCACTCATATTTAATCCTTTGCTCAGTCGTTTTCAGACAGGGCGCCAGTGCTTACGCGCAGTGGCGCAGATGATGGGCAGCAAGAGACAAGCATCTGCTGCCGCCCATCAGAAAGCATCGTACAGGCCATACCACACGTCGGTGTAGATGAAGTCGGCGCCCTTGATGCACTCGGTTGTCGTCGGAGACTTTGCAGTTCTCCTCGCCGATGGCCATGAGGTCGCCCATCTCCTGCGAAGGCGGGCGAGCCGTAGCTCGCCCGACCTGGTACGTCTTACAGACCGTGCTTACCGAGAGCGGCCATGCGCTCATTGATGGTGGCGCGGTATGCCGCAGCCTTCTGCTCGTCGGGCTCGCTCTGGGGGCACAGAGTGGCCAGGATGGCGCGAATGGAGTGCTTGCGGTTCTCGGCCTCGACCCAGCACAGGGAGCGCTCGGGATCGTCCATGACCTCGTCGACGACTTCCTCGCCACGGTTGGCGGGCAGGCAGTGCATGAACATGCTGTTCGGACCGGCAACGTTCATCATATCCCAGGTCACCTGGTACTTCGGATAGAACACATCCATGTAGCTGGAGCTGGAGACTTCACTGTCGTAGAGGCCGTACCACACATCGGTGTACACGAAGTCGGCGCCCTCGATGCAGGAGATGTCATCGGAAATGGTGATGGTGCCGCCGGAGACCTTGCAGTTCTCCTCGCCGATAGCCATGAGATGCTTGCCGAACTCGGCGCGCTCCTCATCGGTGCCAATATGCAGGCAGCCGTCGGGAATCTGATGCCCCTTCGGTCCGAACTGCACGAAGTCCATGCCCATCTTCGTGCAGATGAACATGAGCGACGCGCAGGTCTGGGTGGCATCGCCGATCCAGGCAAACTTGCAGTCCTCGATCTTCTTACCGGCGGGCAAGTTCTCGATCATGGTCATGAGGTCGCCGAGCTCCTGGGTGGGATGGTTGTACTCGCTCATGCCGTTGATGACGGGGGCCGCGGAGTACTTCGCCAAGCTCACTACATCCTTATGACGATCGACGCGGGCCATGAGGATGTCGACGAGGCTTCCCATAACGCGGCCGGAGTCCTCGATGGACTCATGGCCACCCAGCTGGATGGAGCCGGGTCCGAAGAACTGGGCGTGACCGCCGAGGTCGCTCATGGCCGTCTCGAAGGAGATGCGGGTACGGGTGGACACCTGCTGGAAGATCATGCCGAGGGTCTTGTCCTTCAGCAGGTGCGGGTACTCGCCGCCCTCCTTGATGAGCCCCTTCATGGCGATGGCCAGATCTACCATGCCGAGCAGCTCTTCTTTTGTGAAGTCGTTGGTGTCGATGTAATCCTTGACCATTGAAATCTCCTTCAAAATTCGTTGGCCGGACCGCCCCTTGCGGACCGCGCTCCCATGAAGCGCCCCGAAATGAGCGAGACGCTCCCTTGCGCCACACAGCATGGGACGCACCCGTAGTTTTGAGAAGAAATAACCAGGATTATTTTCAGATTACATTAGCTCACCGCACACCTTACCCTGGCTAATCCTAGCTAATCCTAACTAATCCTAACTAGTCCTAACGCCTAGACGGATTGATATTGAACTGGTTTCTTCGCCCTGTGCGCCGCTGTCAACACCTTGCGCCTCCGTTCTAAGGAACCGACGCGCCCGATGCCCAAGAATACGTAGACGAGCTGCTCCTCGCCCTCTGCGAGCACTGTCACCTGACCGCGCGCGAGCGCGTCATCTTGAAAGAGGTGCTGCAGGGCGAGGACAACCAGAACATCGCCAGTTCGCCGCAACTGGCCCTGGGCACCGTGCAGGCCCATGTGCACAACATTCTGAAGAAAACCGGCACCACCACCCGCCAAGAACTCACCCAGCTGTTCTGGAAGGGATGAAGAACGGCCGAAGCGGCTGATCCCGTAGGGGGCGGCCGCAGCCGGTGTGAGGGAGATTGGATGCAGACTTATCGGAGTCGACCCCGACGATGGTCAGCTTGGCATCGTCGATGTTCACGGTGAACTGGTCGGTCACGTCGTTGCCGTCGGAATCGATGACGACGGCTTGGCCGGAAACCTTGACAGGGTACTCGCCTGCATCGGTGCCCGCTGCAGAAGCCTCGACGCCGGAAACGTAGAAGGTCTGACCATTGATCTGGAACTCCAGGGCCTCGAAACCGGATACGGACTTCTCGGTGCCGTCGTAGGTCACGGACTTGGAATTGGGAGTGAGGGTGATCTGGTACTTCTCGCTACGGTCGGTAACGGTCAGGGTTCCGTACGTCTTGTTGATCTGATAGTTGTCCAGATTGGTTCCCTCGTTGGGGATGCATTCGAATGTATTCTCGGAGGAGCCGACGATCTTCTGCGAGCCGGTGAAAGAATAGGTGGCACCTTGGCCATCGACCCAACCAGTGCCCCCGACGATAACATCGTCGTTGGTCAGCGGCTCGCCGTCGTACTCCTTCGAACCACTCGCGGAGGTCAGGGTGACCGGACGCTTTTCGACCGTCAATTTACCTTCGTTCTTCACGATGTTGTAATATTCGGCAATAGACGGGTCGAGCGTTACACGAATCGCATTTTTCGATGTGCCACAATCGGTCTGAGAACCTACAAACTCTATTTCCATATGGTGAATAATAACCGAGTTTTTGTTGGCTATGCGTCGTTTGAATGTAATTACCTCTCTAATAAATCAAATATGTTACTTTTCAGCACCATCAAACCAGATTCTGCCTCCTTCGAATTAGGCACCCACCCCATCAAGACCACGAAGCATCCCCGCCCTCAGCCTCGGCCTGCTAGTCATGTGCCTGTTCACCTGGGAGAAAGCATGCCAAAGGCAGAGCTGGACCATGGTTTGCGGCCACACCTTCGCAACCGCGCGATGAGGACGACGAGGTCCCTGGCGAGGTATATGCCGTCGACGAAGACGACCCTGTGGACCTCGTCGACGCACTCGGGCATGGGTCAGACCTCCCGGAACTCGGCCGTCCTGCTCCTGAAGGCCCGACCGCCGCGGTAGGGGCAATAGACGGTCTTCATGGGCACCTCTTCCGAAAGGGTTTTTAACGGTTCCGGAAAAGGTTATCTGCCTGCGGGAACGATAGGCAACCGGACACACATTCTGTCCGAGCGGTTAAAAGCGGGCACGAAATTCAAACGGCTGAAAAAGGGGCATCGACCTGTGCCGATGCCCCCAACGTGGACACACATTTTGTCCTATAAGCCTTAGCCAACAGATTGCCTGCACAAAAAACATGGCCACCCGCAAAGGGTGGCCATGTAGATTCTATCTGCAAGAAATCTTTTGCGTGCGTGGTGTGCTTTCGCGCATTCAGTCATGCGCACCTTCGCGCTTTCACACTTTAGCACGTTCATGCGTTCATGCGTTCACGCTTTCCGCATTCTCGCGTTCGCGCTTTCGTACTGGTCTATTCGCCTGTACGAATTACCACGTGCGGGAATTCATCTGGCGGAACTGAGCAACGGTTGGAGCGTGCGAATTCATGCCGCCGTCAACGTTGATGATCTGTCCCGTGGTGTAGGTACTTTCATCGGAGCCAAAATACACGGCTGCATGAGCAATGTCTTCTGGGCAACCGTAGCGGTTAACCATGATGCTACCCAAGAAGATATCTTTGAGCATCTGAGGAACCTTCGCCTCGTTTTCTGGCGTAACAATCAAGCCTGGACGGATGCAATTGCAGCGGATGTTGTCTTTGCCGTATTGCAAGGCAACGTATTGCGTGAAGATGTCTACGCCCGCCTTGGCGCATGCATAAGCGGTAGAACCTAAGTCGCCTGCACATGATGCCATAGAGCCAATGTTTACGATTGCGCCGCCACCAATTTCTTTCATGTAGGGGATAGCGCACTTCGTTGCATAGAAGGTGCCACGCAGGTCGCTTTCCAAAATAGCGTCCCACATTTCAAGGGTGAGCTCGTCAACACGACCGTCCTTGAGGGCAACGTTTGCTGCATTGTTTACCAAAATGTCGAGCTTGCCGTATTGCTCTACAGTGTCTGCAATAAGCGCTTCGATGCTTGCTGGTTCGGTAATGTCGAAATAGTGGAAGCTTGCCTTGCCGCCTGCTTCAACAATTTGATCAACTACAACTTGGCCTTTTTCGGCACGACGGCCACTAATTACAACCGTTGCGCCCTCGGCTGCGTATACCTTTGCGATACCGATGCCAATACCGCTGGTGGAGCCCGTTACGATAGCAACTTTGCCTTCGAGTCTACCCATTGTGTTCCCTTTCTCGTCAAATTAATCGATAAGGTATTTTTATTCCTTTTTCGCGTTTTTGTGAATATTTGCATAGAAAAAGCGGATGGCAGGCGTGGGGATTTCGGCAGGAAGGGAAGGGGCCGGCCGCGTTGCGTGCACTGCCGTATTCTTTTCTGCAGGAAAATATGTTGAGCTGCTCGTTTTTCTGTTTGAATAGTAGACAGATTTAGCATGGTCATAGGCTGCTGGCAAACAATTTACTCCCTCAACAAAACGCTTGCTCTCTGACATGCCATGCTCGGCGCACAAAGTTGGCACCTTCCCAGACGGGAAGGTGCCTTTTCTGATTATCTTAGCGCTTCATTTCAATGGAGCTGCACCAATGGTATCCGTGCTTATTTATAGTTGTTGCGCTTTCTGAACGTGAAGAGCGCCCCAGCACCGGCAGCGATCGCAACGCCGCAGATGCCCATTGCATAGGGGGCGGCACTATCGCCGGTGTGAGGGAGATTGGATGCAGACTTATCGGAGTCGCCCCCGACGATGGTCAGCTTGGCATCGTCGATGTTCACGGTGAACTGGTCGGTCACGTCGTTGCCGTCGGAATCGATGACGACAGCTTGGCCGGAAACCTTGACAGGGTACTCGCCCGCATCGGTGCCCGCTGCAGAAGCCTCAACGCCGGAAACGTAGAAGGTCTGACCATTGATCTGGAACTCCAGGGTCTCGAAACCGGATACGGACTTCTCGGTGCCATCGTAGGTCACGGACTTGGAATTGGGAGTGAGGGTGATCTGGTACTTCTCGCTACGGTCGGTAACGGTCAGGGTTCCATACGTCTTGTTGATCTGATAGTTGTCCAGATTGGTTCCCTCGTTGGGGATGCATTCGAATGTATTCTCGGAGGAGCCGACGATCTTCTGCGAGCCGGTGAAAGAATAGGTGGCACCTTGGCCATCGACCCAACCAGTGCCCCAGGTAGCCTCCCCAACGGTGACCTTGTGATTGGTCAAGGGCTTGCCGTCGTACTCCTTGGAGCCACTCGCGGAGGTCAGGCTGACCGGACGCTTTTCGACCGTCAAGACACCATACCCCCTGATAATAAGATTATAGTGTTCCTCGAAGTATTCCTCACTACCTGAAGGTAACACTACGTCAAACGTATTTTCCGATTCGCCAGCATTCGTCCGAGAGGTCCTATTGAATTGGACTCTGTCTTCGTCAAAAGGAGCCCAACCGTCCCCATCGACACTAATTCCTCCGATAAGAGGCCTTCCGTCATAGGTCTTAGAGTAGTTCGCGGAAGACAAATATACGGTACGCTTTGTAATCTCGATATCGAATCGTTCCTCAGCCACATCACCCCCCGAAACCTTCAAAGTCACGTGGCCGAGTTTAGTTCCCGTTACAGAAACGGTACTGTGATCTGGATAAAGACTATCAAGATACGAGATTTTGATAGCTCCACCGTCCACAGTGGACCAATCCCAAATATAGTTAGACCTTGATGTTCTATTGGTATATTGTGCAGTCATGTAGTACTTAATCTGATTTGGGCCACTGATTGCAGGGGCATCAGCGAAAGCTGCGACGGGCAGAAAAGATGCTGCCAGCACTGCCGCCAGCATCACCCTCGCAAATCTTTTCGCAAGCGATTGGGAGAGAACTGCAGTTTCGACCTCTCCCCATTTGGAGAATTTGGAATCCATGAAGCTCATGTCTGCTCCAATCGCATCGAATTGAACCAACGTAAAACGCAACACGACGTACAGTGTGTTGCTGCGTTTTTTCGATTTGGTAAAGAATAACCGAATCTTTGTTGGCTATGCGTCGTTTGAATGTAATTACCTCTCTAATAAATCATATTTGTTACTTTTCTGCACCACCAAACCAGATTCTGCCTCCTTCGAATTAGGCACCCACCCCATCAAGACCACGAAGCATCCCCGCCCAGAGCAAGCCCGAGCCGAGCAAGGGACATGCCCGAAAAGAATTCTCTGTTAACATGAAATGCAATGTTGCAATAGGGAACGCACGCTTGAATTGGAGGATACGATGAAGATACAGGTTAAAGAGACCTTGGCCAGGCGCCGGACGGTTTTCGTCCTCACGCTCGCAGCCATCGTCGGCGTTTGCGCTTTCACCTTCTCCGGCGCCCAGAATTACGCTTGGGCCGAAGGCGAGGGACCCATTGCCACTTGGAATGAAGTCAAAGCGCCGGGATATGGCGTCGTTAAAGCAAATGAAAAGAACCTTTCGCTTGAAATAAAAATAGATAGCTCGAACGATCACCTGGAGGCCCATTTCACGAATAACGGCGGAGATACAATTCACCCATCTGTCCTTGAGTTGACAACGGAAGATGGATCAGTATTAACCGCCTATTTTGGTGAAGATATTCTTCCTACCAATCAAGCAGCATCTTCCATTGAAGGCTCGAAACCCACTACCCGATTCACTAAAGCAGAGCTTTACGAAACCGTCACCGTGACCTTCAATATGAACAGCCACGGAACCCAGATCATCAACCCCATTACGGTCAAGAAGGGGACGTCCGTCACCCTGCCCGAGCCCACCGATACCGACTATGACTTCGGCGGCTGGTTCACCGATGAGAGCCTCACCACCTCGTTCAACGGTACCGCCGCTACAAGCATGACCGTCTACGCCAAATGGACCAAAAAGGAAAAGGTCACCGTTTCCTTCGAATCCAAATATGGCACTGCTCCTGAGGCCAAGACCGTGAGCAAAGGCGGTGTCGTCGAACTCCCTAATCTAGGCACTGACGGCGACTACACATTCGTTGGCTGGATCATGAAGGGCTCCGAAGGCACCGATCCCTTTATCGGCGAATACACCGCTAAAGAAAACATCACCTTCACGGCTGTCTGGGAAGCTCCCTCCACTCCCATCATCGAAATGGTCGATGTCACCTTCGACATGAACGGCCACGGCGACAGTGTGACCAAGCAGACCGAGAAGGGCAAGCCCATCACCTTTATCGATGATCCCGCCGCCGAAGGCTATACCTTCAAGGGCTGGACCTACGACAAGGAAGGCAAGCAGGCCTTCGACGCCAAGAAGAACGCAGACCAGGACACCACCCTGTACGCCCAGTGGAAGAAGAATGCCGACTCCGCTCCCACCAACTCAACAATCCCTCGGACCGGTGACAACCAGATGGCACTCCTGGCATCCCTCTGCTTCAGTGCAGCAGCCCTGATCGCAGTCGGCATCGCGTTAGCCGCGTATCACAAACGCAAGCACGCATAAAGCATACGTGACGTTACCGTTCTAATTCTCGATCTAAACAGAGGGGAGTCCCGCGGGACTCCCCTTCCCATTCGCGTACCTAATTACGCTGTTCCTACTAAAATTGGGAATTCTATTCCCAGTTTTCTCTTATTCCCACTCAATGGTCGCGGGCGGCTTGGACGTAATGTCGTAGCACACGCGGTTGGCGCCGGGAACCTCGGCAACGATGCGGCCGGAAATGCGGGCCAGCACATCGTAGGGCAGCTTGGCCCAGTCGGCGGTCATGGCATCACTGGATTCGACGGCACGCAGGATGATCGGGCGCTGATAGGTGCGCTCGTCGCCCATAACGCCAACGGACTTGATGTCGGGCAGGACCGCGAAATACTGCCAGCAGCTGTGCTCGGAGTTGCGCTCGCCGGTCTGCTCAAACAGGCGCTGGTTGTAGGCATCCAGCTCCTCGCGCACGATGGCATCGGCGTTTTTGAGGATCTCGAGCTTCTCCTTGTCGACCGCACCGATAATGCGGATGGCCAGACCCGGGCCCGGGAAAGGCTGACGGAACACGATATGACCCGGCAGGCCCAGTGCCAGACCAAGCGCGCGGACCTCGTCCTTAAAGAAGTGATCAAGCGGCTCAATGAGGTCGAAGTGTACGCCCTCGGGGAACGGGATCAGGTTGTGATGGCTCTTGATGGTGGCCGTCTTGCCGCCCGTCTTGCGAGCGCCGGACTCGATGATGTCGGGGTAGATGGTGCCCTGAGCCAGGTACTTGACCGGCTTGCCATCGGTCTCGAGCTGCTGCGCCACGGCGAAAAACTCTTTCCAGAACTGAGTACCGATGATGCGGCGCTTCTCCTCGGGCTCGGTCACGCCGGCCAGAAGCTCGGCATAACGGTCCTCGGCGTGAACGTGGATAAAGTCGACATCGAACTGCTTGGTGAAGACCTCCTCCACCTGCTCGGGCTCGCCCTTGCGCAGCAGGCCGTGGTTGATGAACACACAGGTCATCTGCTTGCCCACGGCGCGAGCGCCCAGCGCAGCCACGACGGAGGAGTCGACGCCACCGGACAGGGCCAGAATCACGCGGTCGTTACCGACCTTCTCGCGGAACTCGGCTGTCATGGTCTCGACCAGGTTGTCCATGCTCCAGTTGGGCTCCAGGCCGCAGATCTCAAACAGGAAGTTGCTCAGCAGCTGCTGACCGTACTCGGAGTGCTTGACCTCGGGGTGGAACTGCGTGGTGAAAATCTTGCGCTCGGGGCACTCCATGGCGGCAACCGGGCACACGTCGGTGCTGGCGGTAACGGTAAAGCCCTCGGGCACCTCGGACACGGCGTCGCGGTGGCTCATCCACACGGTTTGCTGCATGGGCGTGGAGTTAAAGAGCTTGGCGCCGGCCGTGCGTGTGATGGTAGCACGGCCGTACTCGCCCACCTCTGAGTGGCCGACCTTGCCGCCGAGCGTCACGGCCGTGATCTGATGGCCGTAGCAGAAGCCCAGGACGGGAAGGCCCAGGTCAAAGATGGCAGGATCGATGGACGGAGCGTCCTCGGCATACACGGAGGCCGGGCCGCCGGAAAGGATGAGCGCAGAGGCGTTCATCTCGCGAATCTCATCGGCCGAGATGTCGCAGGGAACAATCTCGGAATACACGTTGAGGTCGCGGACGCGACGGGCAATGAGCTGACCGTACTGCGCACCAAAGTCGAGTACGAGGACCTTTGCGGAAGCCTTTTGATCCATGGTTTCCCCCTCTTGTTGGCGGGGAGCCGATGCCCACCCGCGCGAATAAACGAGAATAACTTTCATAGTGTACACGTTATATGGGGTTTCTCGTCCCTCGCAGCCATCAGCGCACGGCAAACGCACGACCTGGGCCCCTATTTGACGGCAATTGAAGTGTTACCAAACGTTACAGATGATGTAATACGTTTGAACATTGGACACCCTGTGCCACAATACTGCCGAACGACTCCGCCTCTGGGGCGGCAAATACGATAGGAACACCAACATGAAGCGCATCCTTCTCATCGCCACGGGCGGCACCATCGCATCGACCGAGGACGGCAACGGCCTCTCCCCCGCCCTAACCGGTGAGGAACTCGCCCAGAGCGTCCCCGAGATCTCGGGCCTCTGCGAGCTCGACGTCGTGCAGCCCATGAACATCGACAGCACCAATATGCGTCCCAGTGACTGGATGCGTATCCGCGACGTCATCGTCGAGGGCTATGCCGACCACGACGGCTTCGTGATTCTGCACGGCACCGACACCATGAGCTACACCGCGGCGGCGCTTTCTTACCTGATTCAGGACAGCCCCAAGCCCATCGTGCTCACCGGCTCGCAAAAGCCCATGGGCAACCCCTTTACCGATGCCAAGCTCAATCTGTACCAGAGCCTGCTCTATGCGCTTGACGAGCATTCACACGACGTCTCAATCGTGTTTGGCGGTGTGGCCATCGCCGGCACGCGCGCCCGCAAGCAGCGCACCATGAGCTTTAACGCGTTCATCAGCGTCAACTATCCGCCCATTGCCTACATCCGCAACGACCGCATCGTGCGCAACGGGCTCCACGGCACCCACCAGAATGAGAGCCCGGTTCGTTTCTACGACCGTATCGACCCGCGCGTGTTTGTCCTTAAGCTCACGCCCGGCGTGAATCCAGGCATATTGGACGCCCTGACCGATAGCTACGACGCCGTAATTCTGGAGACCTTTGGCATTGGCGGTATTCCCGAGTTTGGCGAGTCCGGCGAGTCATTCCAGGAGGCGATTTTCCGCTGGGTCGATTCGGGTCGCACCGTCGTTATGACCACACAGGTCCCCGAAGAGGGCCTCGATCTGGGTGTTTATGAGGTCGGCCGTGCCTACGCCGACCATCCGGGTATTTTGCGCGGCGACGATATGACCACCGAAACGCTCGTGGCCAAGACCATGTGGGCGCTCGGCCAGTCACGTGATGCGGCCGAGATTCAGCGCCTGTTCTACAGCCAAGTCAACCATGACCGCATCCCGATGGTGTAGCTAAAACAAAATCCGCCTCTTTGGGCCTTGTGGGGCACGTGGTACCTCTCGGAACGTGCAAAAAGCGGAGTTTTCAGCACCCGCCCCTTCCGGAAACGTTAAAATCGCTAGCTGTAAATCGCTTTTCGGCTCGATAGGCTCGTCCCACGCGTCTATTATTCCTCATAATAATGAATTTTGTGGATAATCCAAAACAGCAAGCATCGTATTTGCGCCTTCGGTTGCTGTCAATTTATTGAGGGATGCTGAATACTCGGGTTTTTGCACGCCGCCGTCGGGGGGACCCGTTCAGCAAACGACAAATCTAGCAAAAACGCCTACTCAATGCCCTCGAGAAGCTCTGACACCGTCATACCAAGCGCGGGCGCAAGTTTAAATAAAATCTCGAGCGTGCTGTTTGCCGTTCCGCTTTCGATTTGATCGAGATAAGGTCGGCTGATTCCAACCGCCACGCAAAAATCGACCTTGGAGATACCAAGGGCCTTGCGCGTCCGCTCGACTCGCTCGCCAAGAATCTGTTTCGCATGTTCGTTCATGCAGACGAGTTTGAAATGGAGCAAAACAAAAACGTAAACTATAGTTTACGTTTTGCCCAATATACAGGAGTTTTCTATGTCGGGTTCTTCGGTCCGCATGTACCGAGCCACGCTTCGCACAAACAGCGCACCGCCCAAGCTCGTCGTCGTTGAAGCAGAATGCCTTTCGCCCGATGAGCGCACAGCATTTGCATTGCTATCAAGTCGCGTCGCCGCCGTTTTGGTCCCTTGCCCGGCGCAAGGTGAACTTGCCATCCAATGCCAAGCGCACGGCTGCTCACTCAATCAGGCTGCCGTAATAGCAACCAGCCGGCGTGGCCTGCCCCTTCTCTTGGAAGCCGGTATCGCGCTCTGCCTTCGCGGTGCCGGATACGAAAACGAGGCCGCCGCCGATGTGGTCTTTCAACCACGATCGAGCGGCGGCCTCGCAGCAGCCATCGAATATGCTTGCAGGCTCGTTGCCTAAACGCGCAAGCTAAAAGCCCAGGCCAAAGCCTGTGCCGGTAATCGCCGAATACATAAAGTAGACGTTAATTACGTTGAGGAATACGCCCGTGATGCAGCCGTTTCGCAGGTAGCGCTCGCACACGATGCGCGCCATGGCGGCGGAGTCCTCATTGTTCTTTGCCTGGCGTCCCGCCGTAAAGTACGTCGCCACGCTCAGCAGCAGGTTGAGTACCGGCAGCGCCAGCAGCTCATAGCTCTTGCCCCAGCGCGTCACCTCACCGGCGGCATTAAACTTTGTTGCCACCTCGGGACCAATGTTAGGGATTACAAACGCTGCGACCACCAGCGGAAGCACTGCAAGCACCAGCAGCGCGATGCCCATGTAGCCAGCTTTTTTTCCATATTTAAACATGCTCGCCGTCCTTACACGTTAAAGCGGAAGTGCACGACGTCGCCATCGGCCATGACATACTCTTTGCCCTCGATGCGCAGCTTGCCTGCAGCCTTGGCGCCTTGCTCGCCACCGAGCTCGATGTAGTCGTCATAGCCAATGACCTCGGCCTTAATAAAGCCGCGCTCAAAGTCGGTATGGATGACACCGGCGGCCTGCGGGGCGGTCGCGCCCTGACGCACCGTCCAGGCCTTGACCTCCATCTCGCCAGCCGTAAAGAACGACTGCAGACCGAGCAGCTTGTAGGCTGCCTGCGCGAGCACGTCCAGGCCGGGCTGCTCCAGGCCCAGGCTCTCCAGGTAGTCGGCCGCATCCTCGGGATCGAGCTCGGAAAGCTCGGCCTCGATCTTGGCGCAGATCGGCAGTGGCTTGACGCCATCGATGGGCGCCAGGTCCTCGTTGAGCATGTCCTCGTCCACGTTGGCCACATACAAGATGGGCTTCATGGTGAGTAGGAACAGGCCCTTGGCAGCGGCGCGCTCCTCGTCGGTCATCTCCATGGACGCGGCGCGCTTGCCCTCGTTGAGCCAGGCGAGCAGGCGCTTGGCGACCTCAAACTTGGGCATGAGCTCCTTGTCGCGCTTGGCCTCCTTCTCGAGCTTAGGCAGCTGCTTCTCGAGCGTGCCCATGTCGGCCAGGACAAGCTCGGTCATGATGGTGTCGGCATCGCCGGCGGGATCGACGAACTCGCCCGTGCGACCCACCTCACGCATGACGTTGGGATCCTTAAAATAGCGCACGACCTCGCAGATAGCGTCGGTCTCGCGAATGTTTGCCAAGAACTGGTTGCCCAGGCCCTCGCCCTCGTTGGCACCCTTCACCAGGCCCGCGATGTCGACAAACTCGACCGTAGCCGGCACAATGCGGCCAGGGTTGACAATGTCGGCGAGCTTTTGCAGGCGGCTATCGGGCACATCGACGATACCCACGTTGGGGTCGATCGTGGCGAACGGGTAGTTGGCGGCAAGGCCGGTCTTTTTGGTAAGCGCGGTGAACAGCGTCGACTTGCCCACGTTGGGCAGGCCCACGATACCGATGGAAAGGGACACGACAGCTCCTTTTGGTACAGGTACTTCAAACTGCATAAGTATAGCGCCGCCACAGCATCCGGGCGAATCCGGACACCGCGGCGGCGCAAATGAAGCAGAGATTGGGGTAGCTGGCTAGTCCGCGAGCTTCTCCACCTGGTCGAGCATCTTGTCGAGCTTGGCCTTCGCCTCGGCTTTTACCTTTTGGGCCTCTTCGTGGGCTTTGGCCTTCTGAGCGGCCTTTTCCTCGGCTTCGGGGTCGACGACAACCAAGTTGGACGCATCGTGTTCGACCAGCTTGAGCGCATGTTCGGGACAAACCTTGACACAGGCGCCGCAGCCCAAGCAATATGTGGACTCCAACGCGAAGCGGCCGCTTCCCACCAAATCGCAGGCGAACGTGGGGCATACATTGACGCACTCGCCACACGACGTGCACTTGTCAAAATCGCACTCCGGCGTGCTCACCTGCATGTTCTGGGCAAGCTCGGGGTGGTTCTGCAGTGTCGAAAGCACCAGCTGCCGCCCGTGCGTGAGCGAACGGCGACGCTTTGCCGTCGTGGTGCCGCACATGGTGTTGAGCGTGCGCTCCAGCTGGGTGATCTGATGGCGATGGGCCTTCAACTTTTGCGTCACCGAGGCCAGCGCCGCCGTCGCCGGGTTGAGCTTGGTCACCGTCAGACCCGTCGTGCGGGCAATCTTTTCCATGTACTCCTTGCGCTCGTACTCGCGGAGCTTATGGCACTTGAGGCTCTTGGGGTCGACCTCCAGGCCCATACCCGTGCCAGACCACTCCTCAGCCTTCGCAATCGCCTCGCCCAGGATATCCTCCCCACCGGTGTTGCGGCATTTATCGCACACGCCCAGCGGAAGGTACACACTCACGTTGGGATAGTCCGCCAGTACCGAGAACCAGGTCTCGGCCGTAATATCGCCCACGCAGGCAACGACGACCTCGTTCTCGCGCGGCATGCGCTTGAGGGCACGTGTGCAGGTGACGTAGGCGGTCTCGTGGCTCGTTGCCGCCGAGACAATGTCGTCATACAGGTTTTTGGGCGCCAGGCGCGGCGAGATGATTGCCTCGGTCGGACAGGCAGCGGCGCACAGGCCGCACTTGCGGCAGGAGTCGAAAATCTCGATGGAGTCTTCCTCGACCTCGATAGCGTTGACCGGGCACACATCCATGCACGCGGAGCAGCCACTCTTTTCGTTTTTGCAGGTCAGGCACGGAATGGTGTTGCCGCGCGGACGCTCCTTGTAGTCGGCGGGATTCCACTGCGGCGCCGACGGATCGAGCGCATCGGTCACACCGCCAAGCGGGTTTTTAAGAAAGTCGAAACCCTTGCTGATCTCGATAATGTCATCAAACAGATCGTGTTCCTGCGCCATGCGCGGCCCCTCCCTGAGCAGTGCAAACAAGCAAGAGATAATGATACGCTATCGGCCCACGCCTCGGGCAAATTACATGCGGCGCATCATTGAGACAAATAGCCTATGGCCTATCGCCGCCTCGATTGCACAAGGTCAATCAAGCGCCAAGCTATGCCTCGCACATGAGCTGCACGAGCTTTTGTTTGGTCACCTTGGCCTGTTCGTTAGCCATATTGCGCTCGTTCTTAAAAGTTGCGTCCGCAACGCTCAGCAGGTCGGCATCGGAAATCTCGCCAAGGCCCAGCTCCTCGAGTGTCGTCGGCAGACCCACGCGCTGGCAAAACTCGAGCACCTGATCAAGCTCGGGCGCGCACTCCAAACGAAGCTGCACCACCAGGCCAAATGCCACGGCCTCACCATGCATGGCCTTGCACTCGGGCAGAATCGTCAGGCCGTTGGCGATGGCATGGGCAAGCGCTAGGCCACCGCTCTCAAAGCCGACGCCCGAGAGTAGGATATTGCACTCGATCAGACGCTCAACCGCCGGCGATATACGACCCTTTTTAAGATCGCGCTTGGCAGCGACACCAAACTCCATAAGCGTGTCATAGCAGGCACGAGCCGCAACCAAGGCCAAGTGTCCCGGCGCGCCACCGTGCTCGTTGGCGCCGTGCGCCGCGGCGCACGAACGCGCCTCGAAATACGTTGCCAGTGCGTCGCCCATGCCAGCGACCGTCATACGCAGCGGGGCTGCCGCGACCACGCAGGTATCGACCACAACCAAATCTGGATTCTTTTCGAGCATCAGGTAGCGGTCGAACGATCCATCCTCGTGATACAGCACCGAAATCGCGCTGCACGGGCCGTCCATCGAAGCCGCCGTGGGGCATACGCACAACGGCAACTCGGCATAAAACGCAACGGCCTTGGCGATATCGAGCATCTTGCCGCCGCCAATACCCACCACCATGTCGCAATACTCAGCCTGGGCTTCCTTGGCCATTTCGACAACGGCCTCTTCCGTACACGGACCGTCATAAATCTTAAAGAACGGCTCGCTTAGATCTTCGTCCAGAAATCCATCGACGATCTGCCTGCACAGCCGATCCTCGGTGCCTTGGTCAAACAGGACATAGGCGGAGCATCCCAACCACGACAGGTATCTGCCCTGACGCGAAAGTTCGCCCGGCCCCTGAACATACCGGCCGGGACCGCCATAAACCATAGGAAGCGCCATACGAGAATCCGCCCTTCATCAAACAACGATTGGTGCAAAGCCACCTGTCCCCTTGTGGCAACTTGGCGCATTGAGGACAGGTTAGATTGCACCATAGAAAAAGGGTCCCGCGCACAGAGCGCGAGACCCTTATCAGAACAATGTGTGCCGATTAGAACGTGACCGGGGTGTCGGTGTAGACGCACTCGAGCAGCTGCTCCATCTCCTCCTGAGACGGCTGGCGCGGGTTGGAGCCCGTGCAGGCGTCGAGGATGGCGTTGGCGGCAACGTCGTGCTTCTTAGCCTCGAACTCATCGTAATCGATGATGGACTCGTCGGCCTTCACGCCCTTGGCACCGTAGTTCTTGATGCCCTGCGGGATGTCGAGCTTGTCGTTGAGGTCGCGAATCTCCTGGACCAGAGCCTCGACCAGCTCGTCCTCGGTCTCGCCGGCGAGGTGCAGGATCTCCTTGGCGATGAAGGCGTAGCGGCTCTTGGCGCGAGCGTCCTTGGCGTTGAACTGGATGACCTTGCCCAGGTACATGGCGTTGGCGCAACCGTGGATGATGTGGTCGCCCTCAAAGGCGGCACCGGTCTTGTGAGCCATGGAGTGGACAATGCCCAGCAGACCCGAGGAGAAGGCGATGCCGGCGATGCACTGGGCGTCGTGCATGTGCTGACGGGCCTCATGATCGCCCTGATAGGACTTGGGCAGCCACTCGACGATCTCGCGGATAGCATGCAGGGCGTTGGCGTCGGTGTACATGGAACCAGCGGTGGAGACGTAGGCCTCGATGGCGTGAGTCAGAGCGTCCATACCGGTGTGAGCGCACAGCTTGGCGGGCATGGTGTAGGTGAGCTCGGGGTCGACGATGGCGACATCAGGGGTGATGTTGAAGTCGGCCAGCGGGTACTTGATGCCCTTGGCGTAGTCGGTGATGACGGAGAACGCGGTGACCTCGGTAGCGGTGCCGGAGGTAGAGGAGATGGCGCAGAAGTGAGCCTTCTGACGGAGCTCCGGGAAGGAGAACGGGACGACTGCCTCCTCGAAGGTCTCCTCGGGATACTCGTAGAACAGCCACATAGCCTTAGCGGCATCGATGGGCGAGCCACCGCCAATGGCGATAATCCAGTCGGGCTGGAACTCGGTCATGGCCTCGGCGCCCTTCATGACCGTCTCGACGGACGGATCGGACTCGACGCCCTCGAACAGCTTGACCTCGAAACCGGCCTCCTTGAGGTCGGCCTCGACGTCCTGCAAAAAACCGCCGCGGCGCATGGAGCCGCCGCCGGTCACGATGATGGCCTTGCTGCCCTTGAGGTTCTTCACCTCGTGGCGAGCGCCCTCACCAAAGTACAGATCGCGAGGATTGGTAAAACGTCCCATACTGTGCCTCCTAAACAAGCCCCTCTTAGACTTGCGTATATAACGGAGCACCCGATTGGCTCCGTTAGGACCGTTTTGCGCGTTGCCGGCGATGACAATGCGCGATGTCTAAACGTCTCAACGCTCAGACAAATATTATTTTACCGTTCTGGTTGGTCAGTTATTTACCGAAAGTCGACAATGATGAAACGTTTTTTCTATCCCTGAAGACCCTTATGCGGCATTCATGCTCCCAAGCTGGGCAAACGTTTTATCAAGGTTGACCACATATCCAGGGCAGGACTGTGCCCCTCCAAAAGACACACCGTTCGCCGCCAAAAATCGACCGTTTGCGGCACCGTGATACCACTCGGTCGTCCAAGGTGCCGACATTTGTGCGACATCCGTCTTCGTGGTGCAAAGGTGCATGTCCAAGTGCGGCACTCCCAATGTGCCTCATGCGGGTAAACTAGAACCTTATATAGAGACATTTGAACCCTAACCGCAGCAAAGGAGGCCCCATGGCATTCGATCCCATTCAAGAAGATTGCCATCGCCTCGTTCTTGAGGCCTTGCGCCGCGACAATATCCCGCTCACCGACGGCCCTGCCGTAGAGCGTCTGATGGAACAATTCACCCGCAACCCCGCGCCGCTCATCGTGCACGACCGCGACCGCGCCGGACATCTGATTGCCAAGGTAGTCGAGGCTGTCGACTACCGCATTCCCTTTATCCCTGACGATACCCAGGCAGAGCAAGAAGAGACCGCTGCCGAAAACATGCTTCGCGAGGCAGCCGCACTCGACCCGACCAACTGGGACGCTCAGCGCATGTTGACCGCCCTCACCGCTAACTCCAACGAGGAGTACGTACAGTACTTGGTATCCAAGCGCGATGAAGTCGAGCACGACCTGGCACTCAAGATCGCCTCGGCGCAGGACCCCTACGAGCGCGAGGCCGCAGGCGACCTTACACGCCGCCCCTACCTGCGCTGGCTTGCCGCCCTTGCGTCGCGCGCCCTCATTAGCGGCCGTTACCGCCTGTCGCTCGAAACCGCAAACCGCAGCCTGGACTTTGCCCCCAACGATCCGGCCGGTGTCCGCCACACTGCGATGCTCGCCATGGCAAAACTCGAATACCCCGCCGAGGAGCTCAAACGCTTTCGCTCTGCCCACTCCGTCCCCTATCTTGCCAACACGCCGCTGCGCCGTCGTCCCAAGGACGCGGAGCGCGACTTAGACCCGTGGACGCTCATCGCGCTGATGAGCGCTGCCTGGCGCGAGCTGGACTACGAGGGCGCCGAACACTACTTGCGCATCCTTGCGCGCTCGTGCCCGCACGCAGCCGAGGCGCTTTACTTTCAAACCGAGTTTCCCGATGGCGTCTATGCCCGCGTCAACGTGGGCGTGGGCTCCACCGACGAGCTTGTCCTTGCGCTGTCCGAAGCGACGCCGGTACTGCAGGAGGGCTTGGGCGCCCCCGACAACGCCAGCTTTGCCGCCTGGGTCGCCACCAACGATATCGTGCGTTCCCAGATTGACGAGCGCATCCTGCGGGCGGCCGAGCAGGGCTTGCCGTTTAAGGGAGGAGACCTCTAATGGATCCGAGCGTCTACATCCCCGCCTACCTGGAGCGCGCCTACGTTGCGTCGCACCCCGAACTCACCGATGCAGCACGCGATCTTGTCCATAACGACGTAAGCGTCAACCCTCATAAGTATGCGCAGACCGAGCATGCCCAGGCACTGCTTTCCTATGCCGGTGTTCACCGCCACCTGCTCGACGAGCTCCATCGTATCGAGGATATGGGCAGCGATGAGGAGTTTGAGCAGACTCGCAACCGCCTGTTCGACGATATGCGCGATGAGCTGCTCAAGATCGTCCGCGTCGATGCGTATGTCTTCGATGCCCAGCTGCTTGCCATCATTTTGGCGGACACGCCCGTCGACGCCTGCCTGGGCGACCTGATGAAGCTCGAGGCGACCACAGCCGATTACTTACGGCAAAGCGTGCCCGGATTCGATATGGAGGCCCCGCACTACTGGACCAACAAGGTGCTGGCAGACGGTGTGACGGCGGCCGATCTCACCGTGAGCGAGCCGGCGCTTATCGGGTGGCTCCACACGCTCGAGGCCATCTCGCAGCTGTGCATGGCGAGCGCTCGCTACCGTGCTGCCGTCAACTACTCTCGCCGTGTTCTTAAGGCGGAAGGCTATCCCACCCGAGCTGCCGGCACCGTGCTACTCGCCCTCGCTCGTCTGGAAGACGAGGACGGCTTTTTTGCCCTGGCCCACCAGCTCGAGGAGCAGATGGGGGCCGATGCCCTCGAGAACTCCCCCTGGTACCTACTCGCCCGCACGATCCTGCTGTTCAAAACAAACAAGATGCGCCCGGCGACACGCGCCCTGCGTGAGTTTGCCAACCGCTGCGAGGGCGGCGCGTTCTTTTTGCTGAACCCCATGTATCAGACGCCGTACCTTCCCTGCCGGCCCGAGCCGCACGACCCCTGGGACCTTTCGCACCAGGCAGTTTGGGAGGCCGACGGTATCATCTCGGATACTCCCGACTTTGCCCCCTGGGCCAACGCTTGCGAAGACGTATCGCAGCTTGCCCAGGAATTTGCGCGCCGTTATGGCTTTTAACGGCACGATCGCCACGACCATGTCATTCACGTTAGGAACGGCTTCATGAACTTCCGCTCATCTCTCGCCTGCACTTCGAGCGATATCGCCCGCTGGGGGCTGCGCTCCATCCTTAAGCGCCAGGGCGGCGTACTCCCCGGCCGTATCGCCATGAAGATCGACCCCGAGCTGCTAAGCGACCTCGCGAGCCTTGTCGACCGCAGCGTGGTGGTCACCGGCACCAACGGTAAGACCACCACCTCCAACCTCATCGCCGACGCCGTTGCCGCCAGCGGCGCCACCGTGGTATGCAACCGCGCCGGCAACAACATGGAGCCGGGCGTGGTGGGTGCCCTGCTCGAGGGCCGCAGCGATCTTAAGCGTGCCGGCAGCGGCAGGCGCGTGGGCGTCTTTGAGTGCGACGAGCTCTACACGGTGCGCGTCTTGCCCAAGCTCAAGCCAACGTACTTTGTGCTGCTCAACCTGTTCCGCGACCAGCTGGACCGCTACGGCGAGATCGACCACACCCAGGACGTCATAGCCCACGCGTTGGAGCTTTCGCCGGCAACGACGCTCATCTATAACGCCGACGACCCGCTCTGCGCCTCGATCGCCGCACGCGTCCCCAATACGAGCATCGCCTTTGGCATCGACGGCGCCACGGGCACCGAGTCCGATCGCATTAGCGACTCGCGTTTTTGCTCGCAATGCAACGCGCCGCTGGAGTACGACTATGTGCAGTACGGCCAGCTCGGCGCCTATCATTGTCCTTCGTGCGGTTGGAGTCGCCCCGCGCTGGTCCGTCGCGTGACAGGCGTTGAGCTCGGCTGCGACGGCTACGGCTTTGACCTGACCTTTGGACCCGAGGCAAAAGCGCCCGCAACGCACATCGCCACGCGCTACAACGGCCTGTACATGGTCTACAACGTTGCCGCCGCCTTCTTTGCGGCGCGCGAGTTGGGCGTGGACGCAGCGCATCTGCAGCCCACGCTCGATGCCTACGTCCCCGCCGGCGGACGCATGGGCCGCTGGGAGATTGCCGGCCGTACCGTCGAGGCAAACCTGGCCAAAAATCCCGTGGGCTTCGATCGCCAGATCCAGTCCATTAAAACGGCAGGCGGCAGACTCTGCGCCTTCTTCCTGAATGACAACGACGCCGACGGCCACGATGTCTCGTGGATCTACGACGTCGACTTCGAGCGCATCGCCGATACCCCAGGGCTTGTCGCCTTTGCCGGGGGTACGCGCGCGCACGACATGCAGGTGCGCCTGAAGTACGCCGGCATCGACGCCGCCATCATCTCGAATATCGAGCAGGCGATCGGCGCCGTGGCAGATGAGGCAGCCGATGACACCTTCTACGCCGTCGCCAATTACACGGCATTCCCGCCGTTGGTCAAAGAGCTCGACGGACTTAAAGACGCCGATGCGAGCTCGGTTGCCTCCTGCGCCGTAACACGCACCGATGGCAGCGCCGTCCCCACCGATATTGCGCCGGTCGAGCTTCCGCGCCCGCTGCGCATCGTCTATCTGTATCCCGATGCCCTCAACCTCTATGGCGACGGCGGCAACGTCATCGCCCTCGAGCGCCGCTGCGCCTGGCGCGGCATTCCCGCGCGCGTGGACGAGGTCCGCATGGGCGAGACGCTCGATCTTACCGACGCCGACATCGTCATGATGGGCGGCGGTGCCGACCGCGATCAGTTGGCTGTGGCACACGAGCTGCTCGCTCAAAAGGACAAGGTTGCGACATATGTTGAGGACGGCGGCTCGTTGCTTGCTATCTGCGGCAGCTATCAGCTGCTCGGTCGTTCGTACTATATGGGCGAGAATCGCATCGAGGGTCTAGGTGTCATCGCCGCCGAGACCGTGCGCGGCTCCGACCGCCTGATAGGCAACGTCGCCGTCAAGACCGACCTGGCACCCGAGCCCTTTGTGGGGTTCGAGAACCACGGCGGCCGCACCCTGCTCGATGCAGAGGCCACGCCGCTCGGAACATCTGTCGTCACGGGCACCGGCAACAACGGCGACGACGGCTTTGAGGGCCTCATCTACAAGGGCGTCATCGGCACGTACCTACACGGACCGGCACTGCCCAAGAACCCCGAGCTCGCCGACTGGCTCATCGCCCATGCCCTCGAGCGCCGTGGCGATGCACAGGCCGCCGCCCTGCTGCCGCTCAAGCCCCTCGACGACACCTACGAACACGCCGCCCACGACGCCGCGATGAAGCTCCTCCCCTAACGCCCCGCCACCACAAAGGGACAGGCATCTTTGTGGTGGTTTTTCAGTTTGCCAACGATATGTGAACGAATAAAAAAGTCTGCTATACTCTTTCCCGCTGTCCCCATCGTCTAGCGGCCAAGGACGCCACCCTTTCAAGGTGGATATCGCGGGTTCGAATCCCGCTGGGGGCACCATTTAAAACGAGAAGCCCGTTACCCTCGCGGTGGCGGGCTTTTTTCTACCCATGTGCCGGGATTCGAACCCGACAGGGTGCGGAGCTGAGGAAACGCGAAGCGTTTTCCAGCGCAGCACGCAAGGAGCGGAGCGACGCAGCGAAGGCGGGCGGCGCCAGCCGCACGCGGACATCCCGCTGGGGGCACCATTTGAAACGAGAAGCCCGTTACCCCCACGGTAACGGGCTTTTTTCTACCCCAACGCCGGGATTCGAACCCGACAGGGTACGGAGCTGAGGAAACGCGTGAGCGTTTTCCAGCGCAGCACGCAAGGAGCGAAGCGACGCAGCGAAGGCGGGCGGCGCCAGCCGCACGCGGACATCCCGCTGGGGGCACCATTTAAAACGAGAAGCCCGTTACCCCCGCGGTGACGGGCTTTTTTCTACCCATGTGCCGGGATTCGAACCCGACAGGGTGCGGACCCCGGCAAATCGGCGGCAAAACGGACTCCAAAGCGTCCTTCGCAATCAAAAAGCCGGGGCCCGCGCGATGCGGACCCCGGCTTAATACCGTGACGATATGTTGGCTATGCCCTACACGTAGAACAGGATGTCATCGTAGGTCGGGACCGGCCAGTAGTCGGCGGCCACGATCTCCTCCATGGCATCCACGGAGGCACGCAGCGTATCCATAGCGGGAACGACCTCGTGTGCATACACATTGGCCTGCTCCTGGCCATCGAGAGCCTCGGCCTTCTGATGCACGGCGTCGAGCGCCTTGATGGAGTCGTTGATGGCGGTGATACCGTTGCAGAGCTTGTTGAGCGTGTTCTGCTCGCACTGCATTGCGGCCTCAGCACCGGCGGCACGAATTGTCTCAAGGCCCTTAGCGACCTTGGTGGCATAGGCGGTAATGACCGGACGATAGGTACGACGTGCCTCGCGAATCATCGTGGTAGCCTCGATGTTCATGAGCTTGTTGTACTTCTCGAGCTTGCAGTCGTAGCGGCACTGAGCCTCGGCCTTGGTCAGGACGCCCGTCTCCTCAAAGAGCGCGATAGCCTTATCGGAAACAAAGGCGGGAAGAGCGTCGGCCGTGGTCTTGTTGTTGGCAAGGCCGCGCTTCTCGGCCTCGATGGGCCACTCGTCGGAGTAACCGTCGCCGGAGAACAGGATGCGCTGGTGATCGGTCAGCACCTTCTTACAGTACTCGAGCGCGGCGTCCTGGAACTTATCCTCGGGCGTACCCTCGAGTGCGTCGGCGAAGGACTTGAGCGACTTGGCCACGGCGGCATCGAGCACCAGGTTGGAGTCGGAGACGTTCTGCTCGGAGCCGCAGGCACGGAACTCGAACTTGTTGCCGGTGAAGGCGAACGGAGAGGTGCGGTTGCGGTCGGTGTTGTCCTGCATCAGCTTGGGCAGGGTATCGGCGCCCAGGTCGAGCACGCCGCGCGTGGCATGGACGGAAGCCTTGCCATCGATGATCTTCTCGACGACCTCGGTAAGCTGGTCGCCCAGGAAGATGGACATAATCGCCGGAGGAGCCTCGTTGGCGCCCAGACGATGGTCGTTGCCGGCCGAGGCAACGGAGGCACGCAGGAGCTCCTGATAGTTATCGACGGCCTCGATCACCGCGGTGAGGAAGACGATGAACTGCAGGTTGTCGAGCGGGGTGTCGCCCGGATCGAGCAGATTCTCGGACTCGGTGCCAAGCGACCAGTTATTGTGCTTGCCCGAACCGTTGATGCCCTCGAAGGGCTTCTCGTGCAGCAGGCAGACCAAATCGTGGCGGGAGGCGATGAGCTTCATCTTCTCCATCATGACCAGATTCTGGTCGATGGCCTCGTTGACCTCGCCATAGACGGGGGCGAGCTCATGCTGGCAGGGAGCGACCTCGTTGTGTTTGGTCTTGGCGGGAATGCCAAGCGCCCACAGCTCATCGTCCAGGTCCTTCATATAGGCCGAGACGGTGGGGCGGATAGCGCCAAAGTAGTGCTCCTCGAGCTCCTGGCCCTTGCAGGGAGCAGCACCAAAGAGGGTGCGGCCGGTGATGACCAGGTCCCTGCGCTTGCGGTAAGCGTCCTTCTTGATCAGGAAGTACTCCTGCTCATCGCCCACGGAAGGAACGACCTTCTTGGGGGTCTTACCAAACAGCGCCAAAACGCGCTTGGACTCACGCGAGAGCGCGGTCATGGAGCGCAGCAGCGGGGTCTTCTTGTCCAGGGCCTCGCCCGTGTAGGAGCAGAAAGCCGTGGGGATGCACAGGACATCGTCCTTGATAAAGGCGGGGCTGGTGGGATCCCAAGCGGTATAGCCGCGGGCCTCGAAGGTGGCACGCAGGCCGCCGTTGGGGAAGCTGGAGGCGTCCGGCTCGCCCTGGATGAGGTTCTTTCCCGTAAACTTGGTAATAGCGGTGCCGTCGTGGTTGGGTTCGAGGAAGCTGTCGTGCTTCTCGGAAGTAATGCCCGAAAGCGGCTGGAACCAGTGCGCGTAGTGCGTCGCGCCCTTGGAGATGGCCCAAACCTTCATGGCATGGGCAACGGCGTTGGCCACATCCAGGTCGAGCGGCTCACCGTCCTCGAGGGTTGCAGCAAGGCGTTTCCAAATGTCCTTGGGGAGGTAGTCCTTCATGACTTCCTCAGAGAACACCATGGTCCCGAAGCGGTCAGTAAGTTCGGCCATACGGAACTCCCTTCGTATCGGCACCGCGTGAGAAGCGGTGTTGATTACTAACGAACGAGTCATAGCTTAGACTCGCCGTGTTTCCGCGACATTACCGTTATGTTGCCGTCGCGAAACTAATCAATGAGGTTACCGCATCGCGGCGATGTTGCCACCCTCAACAGCCAATCAACTGTATAAATTACAGACCTCTCCGCATGGTTTACGGGTAGTCTTTTTGGGACGGGGCTTTTTTAGCTGCCCTATTTAAATATGGTCTCAAGCTTTGGAGGCGCCGGATTGGGTAGCTAAAAAAGCCCCGTCCCAAAATGAACTGCCTCCCATTTCTTGGACATGAGAAATGGGAGGCTTTTTATGCGTGTCGACTTGAGGGTGAAGCACGACATCGAGGCCAGGAAGGCGGCGATCGGGCTCTTCGAG
>NZ_JBQHTS010000023.1:0-28623 GCF_052065595.1 Collinsella sp. HCP28S3_E12 | reverse complement strand
TTCAAGTTTATCGGTCTGTTTAATCATATACATACGGCTTCAATTTATACAAGAACAGTCCCGGCAGACATTACTGCCGGGACTGAAACTGTTTTACGAATGCTCCCGATTCGCGCGCTGTTTTCTTTCGCCCACGAATCTCCAGACTGGTGTGCCGAGCAAGTCTTTAAATACTGGTTGTTTTGAGTAATGCACCAAGCGATGGTCATGGTCGGGCGGCAGGATTGCCGGATAGAGTCCCAGTATCTGGGGCGGTATGCGATAGTACTGAAAAGCCGTGGGTCCGCAGGCAAGAAATGACATAGCGATCCGATCGTTTGAGCGTAGTTTGGGCTAGAAAAGCTATCGGTTTCGGAAGTGCGGGGAAAAAGACAAACAGGTCAACCACAAGCGGTATTTAAGCCAACTTTATCAGGGGTTTTGTTGAAATAAAAGGGCTTGTGCTCGGGGGTAGGCAATTTTTCCCCGCACTTCCGAAAACGTGGTCGATTTAGACCTTGCTAAAACGATTTATCAGCCCTGTGTGAGGTGTGGGTTTGCCACCGGGCGAACACTTTTAGCGCTTGGGGCTTTATTTTTTGGGCCCCGGAGGGCGGATTTCGCGCTTTTGGTAAAGAAATGGGTGCGTGTCATGCCGTGCGGTAGGCATCGGCGCACAGAAAAAGGGCCCGGAAGGCAAAGCCTCCGGGCCCTTTTTAATGTAAATGTGCTTGCAAGTGCGATTTAGCGCACCTGAGCGACGTAGGCGACGTTGGTCGAGGAGACCTTGTCCTCAAGCTGGACGCTCATACGGGGATCGCCGGCGGTAGCGACGGTCAAATCGCCGGTCTCGACGTAGCCGAGCTCCTTAGCGGTCTCGATCGCCTTGACGATCGTGCCGTTGACGGTGCCCTGGGTAATCTCGGCCTTGTGCGGGATAACGCCCCAGTACATGATCATCTGCTGGACGGCCCACTCGTGGCGGGAGAACGCGCAGATCGGCATGTTGGGACGGAAGTGCGAGATCAGGCGAGCGGTACGGCCGGTGGTCGTCGGCACGGTGATGCACTTGGCGCCAACGGTGGTGGCCATGTTCACAGCGGACATACCCACAACGTTGTTGACGACGCGGGTGCCGTGAGCATCGGTCGGAACCTCGAGCGGAGCGTGAGCCGGGAGGTACTTCTCGGTCTCGAGAGCGATGCTGGCCTGCATCTTGACGGCCTCGACCGGGTACTTACCGGCAGCGGACTCGCCGGACAGCATGACGGCGTCGGTACCGTCGTAAATGGCGTTAGCAACGTCGGCAACCTCGGCGCGCGTCGGGCGCGGGTTCTGCTGCATGGAGTCGAGCATCTGCGTAGCGGTGATAACGGGCTTGTAGGCCGCGTTGCACTTGGCGATGATCTCCTTCTGGATGTGCGGAACGAGCTCGGGCTTGATCTCGATGCCCAGGTCGCCACGGGCGACCATGATGCCGTCGGAAGCCTCGAGGATCTCATCGAAGTTCTCGACGCCCAGGGCGCACTCGATCTTCGGGAAGATCGTCACGTGCTCGCCGCCGTTTTCGCGGCAAAGCTCGCGGATGCCGCGGACAGATTCGCCGTCACGGATGAAGGAAGCGGCGATGTAGTCGATGTTCTCGGTCAGGCCAAAGAGGATGTCCTGGCGATCGCGCTCGGTGATGGCGGGCAGCGAGATGTTGACGTTGGGCATGTTGACGCCCTTGCGCTCGCCGATCAGGCCGTCGTTCTTGACGACGCAGGTCATGTCCTGGCCGTCGACGGACTCGACCTCGAGAGCAACCAGGCCGTCATCGATCAGGATGAGGGAGCCCTTCTCAACCTCGGAGGGCAGAGCCAGGTAGTCGAGGGAGATGTGCTCAGCGGTGCCGTGGAAATCCTCGGACGTGGGCTGAGCGGTGACGACGATCTTGTCGCCGGTCTTGACGGCAACCTTCTTGCCGTCGACCAGAAGACCGGTGCGGACCTCGGGGCCCTTGGTGTCGAGCAGGATGCCGACGGGCATACCGAGCTCCTTGGAAATACGACGGACGCGCTCGATGCGACCGTGGTGCTCGTCGTAGGAGCCGTGCGAGAAGTTAAAACGGGCGACGTTCATGCCCGCCTTGATCATCTCGCGGATGGTCTCGTCGCTATCGCAGGCGGGACCCATGGTGCATACAATCTTAGTGCGCTTGTACATTCAGACCTCCATCTGACATCGTCTTGCGCTGATAGATAAACCTTAAGAAATAAAACTGAGTTGATTATAACGAAATACCGACCGAATACCCCAAAAAATCGACCGTATGCCGAATTAGAAGTTCATTTTTTACGGGAAAAACGGTATATGAAAAAACTTTACCAACCGCTCTAACCGCTGCTATCTGGGTGATATTTTAGTTTGGCGACGCGCCTAAGAAAAAACGTTTTATCAGTATTGAGCATCACACGGTCCGCATCGTTACATACGGACCATATTTCCAAATGGATTGTTTTGGCTAGACGCGTCGCTTTGGGGTACCATAGCTCCACTATCAACTGCCGCTCAGCACGGCAGCCTTGATGAGCCCTTGCCCTTCTCCTGGGAATTATGATCGGGCATCAATCTGCTGAGTGGCCCGAATCCCAGGAGGGGACTCTATATGCAAAAGGAATACCTGTCCGCCGCGGCGGAGGTGCTCAGCGACCAAGGTGTCGATGAGAACCTCGGCCTGAGCAACGACGAGGCGTCGTCGCGCCTCGCCAAGACAGGCCCTAACAAGCTTGAGGAAGCCGAGAAGACGCCGCTGTGGAAGCGTTTCTTTGAGCAGATGGCCGATCCCATGGTCATCATGTTGATCGTTGCCGCCGTTATCAGCGCGCTCACGGGCATGGTTAAGGGCGAGGCGGACTTTGCCGATGTCGCCATCATCATGTTCGTCGTTATCGTCAACTCGGTGCTGGGCGTGGTCCAGGAAGCCAAGAGCGAGGAGGCCCTCGAGGCCCTTCAGGAGATGAGCGCGGCGCAGTCCAAGGTTCTACGCGACGGCAAACTCGTGCACCTGCCGAGCGCCGAGCTTGTACCCGGCGACGTGATCATGCTCGAGGCGGGCGACTCCGTCCCGGCCGACTGCCGCGTGCTCGAGAGCGCCACGATGAAAATCGAAGAGGCCGCGCTCACCGGCGAGTCCGTGCCGGTCGAGAAGCACGCCAACGTGATCGAGCTTGCCGCGGGCACCGATGACGTGCCGCTCGGCGACCGCAAGAACATGTGCTACATGGGCTCCACCGTCGTGTACGGCCGTGGCCGCGCCGTCGTGGTCGGCACCGGCATGGATACTGAGATGGGCAAGATCGCCGGTGCCCTGGCCGAGGCCAAGGAAGAGCTCACGCCGCTGCAGGTGAAGCTCGCCGAGCTCAGCCGTATCCTCACCATTATGGTGATCGTCATCTGCGTCGTGATCTTTGGCGTCGACATCGTCCGCCACGGCGTGGGCAACGTCCTTACCGACCCGACTGCCCTGCTCGACACCTTTATGGTCGCCGTCTCGCTCGCCGTCGCTGCCATCCCCGAGGGCCTGGTCGCCGTCGTGACCATCGTGCTGTCGCTTGGCGTGACCAAGATGGCCAAGCGCCAGGCAATTATCCGCAAGCTCTCTGCCGTCGAGACTCTCGGCTGCACGCAGACCATCTGCTCCGACAAGACCGGTACCCTTACCCAAAATAAGATGACCGTCGTCAAGCACGAGCTCGCTGCGCCTAAGGAGAAGTTCCTGGCAGGCATGGCGCTGTGCTCCGATGCCCAGTGGGACGAGGAACTGGGTGAGGCCGTCGGCGAGCCGACCGAGTGCGCGCTCGTCAACGATGCCGGAAAGGCGGGCCTCACTGGTCTGACTGCCGAGCACCCGCGCGTGGGCGAGGCCCCGTTTGACTCGGGCCGCAAGATGATGTCCGTGGTCGTTGAGACCCTGGACGGCGAGTACGAGCAATACACCAAGGGCGCGCCCGACGTGGTGATCGGCCTGTGCACCCACATCTACGAGGGCGATAAGGTCGTCCCCCTGACCGAGGAGCGTCGTGCCGAGCTCGTGGCCGCCAACAAGGCCATGGCCGACGAGGCCCTGCGCGTGCTGGCGCTGGCAAGCCGCACCTACACCGAGGTCCCAAGCGACTGCAGCCCCGCCGCGCTCGAGCACGACCTGGTCTTCTGCGGCCTGTCCGGCATGATTGACCCGGTCCGCCCCGAGGTCGCCGACGCCATCCGCGAGGCCCACGATGCTGGTATCCGCACCGTCATGATCACGGGCGACCACATCGACACCGCCGTGGCCATCGCCAAGCAGCTGGGTATCGTCACCGATCGCAGCCATGCCATCACCGGTGCCGACCTCGATCGCATGAGCGACGAGGAACTCGACGCGCACATCGAGGACTACGGCGTGTACGCCCGCGTCCAGCCCGAGCACAAGACCCGTATCGTCGAGGCTTGGAAGTCGCGCGACCAGATCGTGGCCATGACGGGCGACGGCGTCAACGACGCCCCGTCCATCAAGCGTGCCGACATCGGCGTTGGCATGGGCATCACCGGTACCGACGTTACCAAGAACGTCGCCGACATGGTGCTTGCCGACGACAACTTCGCCACCATCATCGGTGCCTGCGAAGAGGGTCGCCGCATCTACGACAACATCCGCAAGGTCATCCAGTTCCTGCTTTCGGCCAACCTTGCCGAGGTGTTCTCGGTGTTTATCGCCACGCTCATCGGCTTTACCATCTTCCAGCCGGTGCAGCTGCTGTGGGTGAACCTGGTCACCGACTGCTTCCCCGCGCTCGCGCTGGGCATGGAGGATGCCGAGGGCGACATCATGAGGCGCAAGCCGCGCAACGCCAAGGACGGTGTCTTTGCCGGCAATATGGGTCTGGACTGCGTGGTCCAGGGCTTGATCATTGCCGCGCTGGTGCTGGCGAGCTTCTTTGTGGGCGTGTACTTTGACATGGGCTACATCCACATCTCCGATATGATCGCCGGCGTCGCCGACGAGGAAGGCGTGATGATGGCCTTCATCACGCTCAACATGGTCGAGATCTTCCACTGCTTTAACATGCGCAGCCGCCGCACGTCGCTGTTTAAGATGAAGAAGCAAAACAAGTGGCTGTGGGCCTCTGCCGCGCTGGCGCTGGTGCTGACGGTGATCGTAACCGTGCAGCCGACGCTTGCCGAGATGTTCTTTGGCCCCGTGACGCTTGAGCTCAAGGGCGTTATCGCCGCGCTGGGCCTTGCCTTCCTGATCATTCCGCTGATGGAGATCTACAAGGCGATCATGCGCGCGGTCGAAAAAGAGTAACGTTCCTGTCCGGGCCCGACCGCCTGCGGGGTTTCCACGGGCACGTCCTCGCCGCTTTGCGGCTGCGGGATGTGCCCTTAGGAAACCCCTCCCGGCGGGCGGGCCCTGCGGCATCCTTGCTGGCTTTTCTCCCGCGCGGATGATAAAGGGCTGAGGGAAAGTTTGTGAGCCGGTCGAGCGTTTGCTCGACCGGCTCTTTTTGAGTTAGGGCTTTGCCCGGCCAGCTCCTTTTGATTTAAAATACCTGCTCAGTTGTGATTTGTGGTGCTGGGAGGCGCTTGTGGGCAAGGCTAGGGCTAAGGCGAAGAAAAAGACGACGGGGGCGCGGGCCAAGCGTGACCGTCGTCGGAAGCTTGCGACCGAAGCCCCCGCGTCTGCCGAGGAGCTGCTGGCGAGCGTGCCGGGACTCGATGCGCTGCAGGATGTTCCGGCGTTTGGCGATCTGCCGGTCGCCGCGGCTCAGCAGGCGGCATTTGACGATTTTTGCGCCCAAGCCGAGGAGCCCGAGCAGATGCAACTGGGCGCCGTGGTGCGCTTGGATCGCGGGTTTCCGCTGGTGGTGACGGCCGACGATACCTTTCGTGCCGAGCATGCCGTGGGGTTTGCCAAGTCGCGCGGCGAGGACGAGGTACTGCTGCCGGCTGTGGGCGACCGTGTGGCGGTGCGTCGTGCGCCCGGGCACGACATGGGCGTAATCGAATGCGTCCTGCCGCGACGCACGAGTTTTGAGCGTTGGCGTGGCCGCGCCCGCGGCGAGCGTCAGGTGCTTTGTTCCAACGTGGATAGCGTGCTGATCGTGCAGGCACTTGGCGCCGGTGAAGTGCTGCTCGACCGCGTGGCGCGCTCGCTGGTGTTGGCGCTCGACTGCGATGCCGAGCCGGTGGTGGTGCTTACCAAGGCCGACCGCTGCGAGGCCGCGGAACTCGAGCGCGATCTGGATCGCGTGCGCCGTCTGGTGGGCCCGGACGTGCGCGTTATCGTGACGTCCTCTGCCGAAGGCCGTGGTTTGGATGAGGTGCGCGCCTGTGTTCCGGCGGGAACGTGCGCCATGATCCTGGGTGAGTCGGGGGCCGGAAAGTCGACGCTGCTCAATGCGCTGCTGGGCCACGATGCGCTGGCTACCGGTGGCGTGCGCGAGCGCGACGACCAAGGCCGCCATACCACGGTCGCGCGCGTGATGGTGGCGCTGCCGGGCGACGCCGGCGTCATTGCCGACGCTCCGGGCCTGCGCAGTTTGCCACTCGTTGGTCACGAGCGGGGCCTGGCGCGTGCCTTCCCCGAGATCGTCGAGGCGTCGCGTGTGTGTCGGTTTGGCGACTGCACGCATACCCACGAACCGGGCTGCGCCGTTCGCGATGCCGCCGATGCCGGGCAGATCGATGGCCTGCGCCTGGAAACGTTCCAAAACTTGGCGTCATCCATGCGTGTGAGTGCCCAAATGCTCGATCCCGATGTCCATCTGTAATTGAATTTATCTATGACAGCCGTCTTCCAACTGTGCGGGAGGCGGCTTTTTTACTGGCGATGCGCCCTTAAATAAGCGTTTTGCCGACGCGCTGACCAAAACCTTGCCGCGGGCTTGACGGGTTGGTCAGCTCTTGGCTGGTAATTGGTTTGACACTTAAAACCAAGATGGTGATCGCGCTGTTTTGTTGCTTGGCCGCTCGGACAATAGTGGTACGGGCATCCCATCCGCCCAGTGCTGTCTTGAGAGGAGCTGCCGTGAACAAGAGCAAGCGCATCGCCATCAGCCTGGCAGCGGGCGTGCTCGCCGCGGCACTCTGCATGGTTTACGGATCATCGGTTCGTTCGCGGGCTGAGCAGGCCCAGGCCGAAACCTTGGCCAAATACGGCGGCGATCGCGTCGAAGTTTGCGTTGCCGCACGTGATATCGATGTGGGTGAGACCCTCGACGAGACCAATGTCGTAACCCAAGAGTGGCTCGCGAGCCTGCTGCCGCGCGATGCGGCGACCGACCTGCGCCAGGTGCGTGGCGACGTGACGACCTCGCGTATTCCCAAAAATGCCGTGGTCTGCGATGCCTACACCAAAGCCGAGAGCCATACGCTCGAGGTGCCCAAGGGCAAGGTTGCCGTTTCGGTGGCGGTCGATGCCGAGCATTCGGTGGGCGGAGCCGCAGGCGTGGGCAGCTACGTGGATGTGTACGTGCAAAAAGACGGCGTGACCGATCGGCTGTGCGGCGCGTATGTGATCGATACCAGCGACGAGGCCGGTGCCACGCGCGAAGGCAAGGTCGAGTGGGTGACGCTGGCGGCCGACCCCAAAGACGTCAAGGAATTGCTGGGAGCCTCGGGCAAGGGAACGGTCAGCTTGACGATTCCCGCCACGGCACGCGGCAAAAAGAGCGGAGGCGACGAGTGATGAAAGCGATCTGGCTTGCGTGCTGCGCGTGTGGCGATTACGGACTGCTGCAGCAGGAAGTCGAGGGCCGCGATGCGGGCGCGCAGGTGCTTCGCGTGGGCGACCTAGACGGGTTGGTGTCTATGGCTCGGGCGTTTCCTTCGCGCCGTGGCGCTGCCATTATCGCGGCATCCCTGTTTGATACTAAAGATGTGCGAGAGACCGTTGCGCGCCTGACTGCCGAAGGACGCGTGAGCCGCGTCGTCGTGTTGATAGAGGCGCTCGATCCGTCGGATATAGAGGGGCTGTTTCGCGCGGGGGCGACCGAGGTCATCGCTGCGCACAGCATATGCGGCAGCGGACATGTGGGCGAGGGAGCGGTTGATTCCGATTGGGGCGTGTCGCCTGAGCCCGATGTTTTTGTTGATAGGGAACCCGGGGCGCCTCGCGCTACAAGAGGCCCGCGTGTTGATGACTATGGGAAAGCGGAAGCCGAGCATGTTCGGCGCCCCCCGGGCCCCCTTGCATGTGGTGACGTCGGAGCGTCGGTGCCGTATGGCGAAGACCTCCTGGCCGTAGATATGGGATACGTGCACGGCGTGAGCCTGGCCGATGGACTCGATGAGGTCGAGGGCCTTGTCGCGGGTGATGGCCCGCACGTCGACGTGACAGCGGAATCCCCAGTTCCGCCCCTACAGTTTGAGCAGCCTGCCGTGCCGGCGTGGACGCAGCACTTGGGTGCGGCTGGCGAGACGGGGACGTTGCCGCCCACGTCGTCAGCCCCTGCACCGCTGGCAGACACTGCGTCGACGTCGCATCGAGCTCCGGTCATCTGCGCCGTCTCGGGATCGGGCGGATGTGGCAAATCGACGATTGTCGCCACGATGGCGCATGCCGCTTCGTTGCTGGGTCTGCGAGCTGCCGTACTCGATTTGGACCTAATGTTTGGAAATCTCTACGACTTGCTGGGCGCCGATGCCCCGCATGACATGGCGACACTTATCGAGCCGTCGGTCGCGGGCGCACCTGCGGAGCAAGACGTGGTCGCTGCATCGATGCGCGTTGCCCCAGGCGTTACGCTTTGGGGGCCTGTCGCAGCGCCCGAGCGCGCCGAGCTCATGGCGCGTCCGGTAGAGCTGCTGCTCGACATCTTGCGTCGTGAGTCCGACGTGGTCCTTATCGATACCTCGGTCTTTTGGGGCGATGCCGTGGCGGCTGCGGTGGCAGCGTGCGACCGTTGCCTTGTCGTGGGTGATGCGGCAGTTTCTTCCGCGACGTCTGCAGCGCGCGTCATTGAGCTGGCGAGCCGTGTGGGCGTGCCGCGCACGCGCATGAGCGCCGTATTCAACCGATTTGGCGCGCGTGGGGCGGACGAGGATGTCGCCATGCGCTTTGAGATTGCCTGTGCGTTGAGCTCCAAGATTCGTATCGCCGATGGCGGGCAGGATCTCGCCGCGCTCATGGCGTTTGGGCGCGCTGACGAGGCAGTGGGGCAGACCAGCGCTTTCGCGACCAGCGTGCGCGAGGCCACGCGTGAGATGCTCGTGGAACTGGGGTGCGCCGTCGGCCCTTGGAGCGATATGGTCGCCGACCGTGCAACACGCACCGAACGCCCGCGCATCCGCCTTCCCTGGTCGCGTGAGGGTGATTGCCGATGAGCCTGCAAACGAGAATTAAAGCAGCCGGTGCGGCAGCGGCGACGGCACCTGTCGATGTGGGACGGCACCGTGCGGTCAAGCGCCGCACCAAGCGGGCCGTGATGGACCGCGTGGGCTACGACGAGGTGGCACGCATCAGTGCCTACATCGATCCGGTTCTTGCCCGCTCGGAATTGCGTCCTGCGGTGGAGGCGGCACTCAACGTGGAAGAACCGACCGACCTGGCGACGCCCGAGCGTGAGACCATCATCAACGAGATCTTGGATGACGTGGTGGGCTTGGGCCCGCTGCAGCCGCTCATCGAGGACGACACCGTCACCGAGATTATGGTCAACGGTTGCCGCTCGGCTTTCTTTGAGCGCGGCGGGGTCTTATACCCCATCGAGCATGCGTTTGAGGATGACGAGCAGATTCGCGTGCTCATCGACCGCATCATCTCACCGCTGGGCAGGCGTATCGACGAGCGCAGTCCCATCGTCAACGCCCGCCTCAAGACAGGTTATCGCGTCAACGCGGTGATTCCGCCCGTGGCGATCGATGGGCCGATCCTCACTATCCGCAAGTTCTCGGATCGCATCTGTTCGTTGGACGAGCTTGTGGGCCTGGGGTCGCTGCCGCTTTGGTATGCGCAACTGCTTTCGTGTGCGGTGTCGCTGCGCCAAGATTTGGCGGTTGCGGGCGGTACGGGGTCGGGCAAGACTACGCTGCTCAACGCGCTATCGTGCGAGATATCTACCGGCGAGCGCATCGTGACGATCGAGGATTCCGCCGAGCTCAAGTTCGCGCATCACCCGCATGTGGTTCGCCTGGAGGCGCGCGAGGCTTCAATTGAGGGTGAGGGTGCGGTGACAATCCGCGACCTGGTGACCAACGCCCTGCGTATGCGTCCCGACCGTATTGTGGTGGGTGAGGTACGCGGTGCGGAATGTTGCGACATGCTGCAGGCCATGAACACCGGGCACGATGGGTCGCTCACCACGCTTCATGCGGGCACCGAGCAAGAGACCGTGGTGCGTTTGACGCTGCTTGCGCGCTATGGCATCGATCTGCCGAGCGAGCTTATCGAGGAACAAATCGCTATGGCGCTCGACGGCATCGTGATGTCCGAGCGCCATGCGGACGGCCGGCGTTTTGTGTCCTCCTATTCGGGGGTGCGACGCGGCGCGTCGGGTGGCGTGGAACTCGAGCGCTACGTGACCTTCGATGCCGCCGAGCGCACCTGGACCCTCAACCGCGAGCCGCCGTTTATCGCAGAGGGCTTGCGCTCGGGAACGCTTACACAGGAGGAGGTGGACGAATGGAGGTCGTTGTGCCCCTCGTCGTAGGGGGCCTTGCCGGGTTTTCGGTCGCGACGGTATGCGGAGTGGAGCCTCATGTGCCGAGGGTGCCGCCGGCGGAGCTGGTGCGCCAGACGCTCGAGACGGCGGCAGAGAAGCTGCCGCGTGAGCTGGTGGAAAACGATCTGCTGAAAAAGATCGCCCGTTCGTGGGCATCGTTGGCTCCCGTGCGCCGCATCGGTCTTGTCGTTGAGGATGATGCTTCACGCTTAGCGTTCCTGTTGCTATCGAGTGGCGTCTGCTGCCTTGCGCTTGCCGTGGTGTCGCTATCGCCCATCGGCTTTGTTTTGGGAGCGGTTGCGCCCTTTGCCGCGGGCGCCGCACGCGACGTCTTTGACCACCGACGCGAGCAGCGCGATGTGGAGGAAGCCATGCCCGAGGCCTTTACGGCACTTTCCATGTCGCTTGCCTCGGGACATTCGCTGGCCCAGGGCATGCGGTTTGTGGGCGCTCACGCGCAAGAGCCGGTGCATACCGAGTTTCTGCGGGTAGCGGCGGCGATCGACTGCGGCATTTCGGCTGCCGATGCGCTCGACGACCTGCTTGTCCGCATCGACGCCCCCGGGCTTTCGCTTGTCACGTTGGCGCTCAAGGTGTCGCAGCGGACCGGTGCCCCGCTTGCCGATCTGCTGTCCGAGGCGTCGAGCATGGTGGGGGAGCGTATCGAGCTCAAGCGCCGCCTGGATGTCAAAACGTCGCAGGCGCGCATGTCGGCGCATATGGTCGCGGCGATGCCGGCGGGTATGTGCGCGGTGCTGGCCCTGCTTTCGGCAGATTTTCGCTACGGTCTCGCAACGCCGGTAGGCGCCGGTGCCGTGGTTCTGGGGCTTGCCCTTAACGGCGTCGCCCTGGTGGTTATCCGGCGCATTATGCGGGTGGAGCTGTGAGCGCCCTGGTTGCCGCCACGGCTTGCCTGTGCGCCTTCGGCGTATTTGTCGCGACGGGCCTGGAGCGCTCGGATGTGCGCAAGACCATGGAGATTTTCAGGGGCGAGGCGGTGCTAGTCGTTGCTGCGGCCCATTCGGTGATCGATGCCGCTATTGCGTGGGTGAGGGGCGCATTTGGCGTGGACAACTCAGCGCAGGTTTCGCTCGGTGAGGTGTCCGAGATGATTGATGTGGTGCGCCTGGGGCTTTCCGCCGGCCTTTCGTTCGATGCGGCGCTCGAGATCTTTTGCGCCAATCGTCGATCGGCGCTGACTGTTCGGCTTGAACGGGCATGCATGGCGTGGCAGGTGGGCGTGGGAGCGCGCGAGGACGAGTTGTTGGCGGCCGCGCAGGACCTGGACGTGCGGGCGCTCGAGACCTTTGCCATTACGGTGGGTCAAGCGCTCGCCCTGGGTGCCCCGCTTGCCGAGACCCTTGCTGCCCAAAGTCGCGAGATCCGCGCCGCCCATCGTGCCGCGGTCGAGCGCGAGATTGAACGAGCGCCCGTCAAGCTGCTGATTCCCACTGGCACGCTCATCTTGCCGGCACTGCTGTTATCCATATTGGGCCCGCTGCTGGGAGCAGGCGGGATGATGTAGGGAGGAATACATGAACAAAATGGCTGACGTTATGGGTAGGGTTTGGAGCCGGACGCTTTACCGTGCAATGCGTTCTTGTCAACGTGCCAAGGCGCTGGTACAGGAGGAAAGCGCGCAGGGTACCACCGAGTACGCCATCTTGGTCGGCGTGCTCGTGGTAATCGCGATCATTGCCATCGTTGCATTTAAGGGCAACGTCGAAAAGCTATGGAACGCGATCAAAGACGGCATCAACAGCCTGTAGAAGGCGGGCATTCTGTTGGCGTGCTGCTGGTGCTCGCTTGCCTGATTGTGGCGATAGCGGCGACGCTCTGGGGGCTGAATGCCGTGCGACAGCAGCGTTCTGGGGTCGTCGCGGATGGGAGCTCGGGCGCGGTGGCGCCTCCCGATGACAAAGCGCGGGACACGGCCGACAGGGATGCCGCCGTCACGGCACAAACTTTTCTGCGCGCCCTCGACGAACGGGCGGATGCTGCGGCTGGTCCATCTGCGGACAACGCAGTCGCAGCCCGGCTGACATGGGCCGAGGAGCGACCGATGACCGAGGCTGCCGCGGACCTGTTGCGTGTCTATCGCGAGGTGCCCACAGCTCAGCTCGCCCTGAGCGGCTATCTCGATATTAAGGGCAACGTATGGGGCGCCATCGTGCGCGATGGGCGCGGCTGGGTCGATATGGTGACGGTTGCCGCGGATGCCGGCGACGCCTCGTGCCGCTTACGCGCGGTGCGCTTGGTTCCGCAAGCATCGGGGTCAAAGGAGGGATCGTGAAATGCTTGACGTTTTGCGCGAGGAGTCTGCCCAATCGACCGTTGAGTACGCCATCGTCACCATGGCGCTGCTTTCCATCGTGCTGGCGATTGCGGGGCTTTGGCGCGCCGGCACCGACGGACGCTTGGCGGCGTTGGCTGCACGGGCGGCGTCCCATGGCGTCGCCTCGACATCGGTTATCGACGCCGCCGCAGGCGCCAAAGACATCGCGCTCTATTGATATCGTGCGCGAGGATTGGGCGCAGTCCACGGTCGAGGCTGCCTTTTTGCTGCCGACGTTTTTGACGCTCATCCTGCTTGCGCTGCAGCCGGTGTGCCTGCTCTATACGCGTGCGGTCATGGAGTCTGCCGCCGCCGAGACGGCGCGGCTCATGACCACGACGACGGCGGAGGACGACGACCTCAAGGAGTTTGCCCTCCGCCGTCTCGCCGCGGTGCCCGATGTCTCGATCTTTCACGCCGGCGGACCGCTGTCGTGGGATATCGAGCTTGGCCGGGCGGACGCAGGGGGCGTTTCGTCTGTATCTATCGCGGGTGATGTAAAGCCACTGCCCGTGATCGGCGCGTTTGCGCAGGCCATGGGCAATGTGGGGGGAGGAGGAAATGTTGAGTTGAAAGTCGACGTTTCGTATCGATCGCGTCCCGGATGGCTGGAGGAAGACTATGATTCGTGGATTGCCGCGTGGGATTAGGCGTCGCCTGCTGCGAATGATGCGAGGGCTCGTGTGCCGTTGCCGGTCGAATGCCCGCCGCAAGCGGGGCGGCTTCATGGGCCGCTCCGGTATCGACTTGTTTATCGAGGACGGTGCCTATACTACGCTTTCTTCGGCGGTCGTCATACTTGTGGTGCTTACGCTGCTGTTTTCGTCGACGGCGGCGATATGGAGTATGTCGCGTGCCGGGGATACCCAGGTGGCGGCCGATAGCGGTGCTCTGGCGGGTGCCAACGTGATATCGTCCTACCATACAGCGGCCACGGTGGTGGATGCGAGCATTTTGAGCTTGGGCCTGGCGGGGTTTGCCACAATCGGCACCGGCTTGGTTGCCATGCTGGTGCCGGGTGGGAAAATAGCCGCAAGCGATATGGTCGATACCGGGATTGAGATTATTAAAACGCGCAATAGGTTTGCCAAAAGTGCGTCGGAGGGTTTGCAAAAAGTCGAAACGGCTCTGCCATATCTGGTTGCCGCGCGAGCTACGCAGGCTGTTTCGGCGCAGGATACCGATAACGTGACCTATACCGGCACAGCGCTCGCCGTGCCCAGGACATCGGAGTCGGACTTTGTTGCGCTCGAGGGGTCAGAAATCTCGACCGATGCCATCGAGAGCACCTCAAAAGACCTTGACTATGCTGCCAAGGAACTGAAGAAAGCGTCCGAGAAAACGTCAAAGGCCAAGGAGCGCGCCTGGCTTGCCGACTGCGGCGGATCGGACAGAGGCGCAGTCGGAAGCTGTTCGTGCATGTGGGAACGAGCGAGGAGCTTGGCGAAGCTTTCGGATATTGAGAATCCGCACTATGCCTCGAGTGTCACATGGGAGCCGCAAGTGGCGCTCGATCGCGCGAAGGCCTATTACCGCCGGCGCCTGGCGAATGAAAGGCCGCTTGGTGGGGGTGTAGAGATGGAGGCGGAGTCTGTCGCGCGCAAAGCGTTTTACGCTTATGCAATCGAAGAACTCGATCACTCGTATATTAAAGATGATGGTGAAAAAATCTTACCCCAGATTCCATTCCTGCCACGCACTCCAGATGAGGTGAAGGGAACCCAGCTCTACACCGATGCCATGTGGCCTACGAGTGATATTGGTGGCAAGACATACCTGCACTATGGGACCGGATGCCCCAACTATAAGAATGGGTCGCCGGGCGGGTTGGCATCCGTCGTCGATTACGATGGCCACGATGTGTGCGAGGAGTGCCAATTTGACGTCGTTGACCTGGGTCGCGCCCTCATGCCTCCATCATTTATCGAAAACGGCTTCGAGTATCACTTTGACGAGTTTAAAAGGGCTCTGGAAGATTACGTCGAATGTCGCAACAAAGAGCTCGAGCTTATGCGTCAGACCGAGGACGAGGCCGATCGCGCGGGTAATGCGTTTGACCAGGCCATCAAGGCGCTTTCGGGCGAGCGGCCGCGTATCGCCCCGCCCGGCCGAAACGGCGTGGTCGCCTTTGCGGTCTCGGGCGATATGACCAGTCCCGGTAAGCTCAACTCTTCATTCAATAAGCCGGTTACGCTTGGCAGTCGCGGTGCAATCTCTGCCGCGGTCTTGGCTCCCGACAACGCGACGGCGCAAAACAACGTGCTCTCGCAGTTTTTCTCGACAGTGGAAGAGCGCTCGGGCGGCGTTGCCGGCGTACTCGATGGCGTCATGGATGTTTGGGGACGCCTGCTTGTGGGATACGGAGACATCCAAGGTTCGGCCGACGAACTTATGGACGAGATGATTAAAGACCTAGGAGGGGGCAGCGGCGCGTTGGGCTCCATTGCATCGTGGCTCGGCGATACCGTTTCGGCGTCCGTGGCGGCGCTGGGTTTGGAACCGTGCGACTTGCGCCTGCG
Source organism: Collinsella sp. HCP28S3_E12 (assembly GCF_052065595.1). Classification (NCBI taxonomy): domain Bacteria; kingdom Bacillati; phylum Actinomycetota; class Coriobacteriia; order Coriobacteriales; family Coriobacteriaceae; genus Collinsella; species Collinsella sp. HCP28S3_E12. Next base: position 13,105 of record NZ_JBQHTS010000023.1, on the reverse strand, counting down.
AAAGCCGGTGCTGACCGATTCCGCTAACGTCATTAAGAGTCCGGGGTCTGACATTGCCGGTCTCTCTCAAGCGCAAGACAAACTGCGAAGTATTCCGTTGGGCGTGACCGATCCCAAGGCGCTTTGCGAGGCGTTGGAATATCAAGTCGAACGCACCATTAGCGGTACAGTGTTCACACTTGCGGAGATTCCGTTGCCCGGCGGTGGTTCCATCCCGCTTACCGTCGATGTCGCCACGCTGGTTGGCGCTCTGGGCGGTGGGTCGTAATGAGTATCCGCATGCGTCTGCGCGAGGAGCGCGCCCAGGCGACGGTCGAGATGGCAGTGGTCGCTCCCGTTTTGCTGGCGCTTGCGCTCATTGTGTACAACGTCATGGTCTTTGCCGGCGCCGTTGCGCGCTTCGATCGCGTGGTGCCCGATATCGTGCTGGCGCACGCTGTGGCGCCGGAAGGGGAGGGCGACAAGAGCTCTGTCGATGCCTCGGTGCGTGTCCAGTCCGAGATTCAGGCGGCTATGCAGGGCTATAATCTGCAGGTCGAGGTCTCGAGCGAGCAGAGCTCGGCGTCGTCTGACGGCGGCTTGCTCTCTCTGTCCGGGACGTTTAGGACCTATGCCTGCGTCATGTACTATGAGCCGTGGCCTAGATTGCTCAGCATTGCCGGCGTTTCTCTGGGGACGCCGGCGAAGCTGTCGCACGAGCGCGCGGTTACGGTCGATCCGTGGCGACCGGGGGTGGTCATGTGAGCGCCGTCTTGTCTTATATCGCCTACGCGCGTGCGCTCAATAGGCTCGGTTGGTCGCCGGCAGAGTTTATGGTGGCAGAATCGTTTGGCGCACGCTTGCGCGGCATGCTGGGCCGCGTGCCGATTACGGCTGACGGACTGCCGCTCGTCATGGCGTTTCCGTCCTGCTCTTCGGTCCACACCTGTTTTATGGCTTATCCCATCGACATTGCCTTTATTGATTGCAGCGGCAATATCCTTGCACGCTACGAAAATGTCCGCCCCTGGCGCATGTGCTCCTGTCCCGGTGCTTGGGCGGTGCTGGAACGCCCTTCAATCCTTGTATCGCCCGATGTCTTGCAACGAGTGCAGGCTTGAAGGCCCTGGGCGAAAAACTTCTTGCGGCCGGTTGATGTCTCTGACGTGCTGCTTTACAGAACCGAGGCGGTGTCCAAAAACTTTTTTCAAATTCTCGGTTGACCGGAGCGCGTCCTTGGTTATACTAATCAAGCCTTGAAACAAGGCACACCTCAAATGGCTGGGTAGCTCAGTTGGTAGAGCAGAGGACTGAAAATCCTCGTGTCAGGGGTTCGATTCCCTTCCCCGCCACCTTGAATTGACTAGGACCTCTGCGAAGGGGTCCTTTTCTTTTATGTAGCCCCCGCACGGAATCGAACCCCGCGAGGGCGCGGAGCTGAGGAAACGCGATAGCGTTTGCCAGCGTAGCTCGCAAGGCGCGCAAGCGCCGCAGCGGTCCGTCCGCGCAGCGCGCGGACGCGATTCCCTTCCCCGCCACCTTGAATTGACTAGGACCTCTGCAAAGGGGTCCTTTTCTTTTATGTGGACCCGCGGAAAACGCATCCCAGAATTTCAATCCTGAGCGGGATGCGCTTTCCGCTTTAGGGGCGCTTGGGAAAATGCGACCCGGAATGACGTGAAATTACGGGACATGCTTTCCGGTTGGGCCTGCTGGCGGAAAATGCATTCCATTATTGAGCAAAAAACGGGATGCGCCTTCCGGCGCCTGCCTTCGGCGCGCGTGCACATCTTGGCGTACCATCTCGGGTGTGCCCGCCCAGACATTACTCCTACTTTTGCGCCACTTTGCAGACCGTTCGATCGGCTGTCCGTGTGCGCGGGTATACTCAAAACGATACTTTTCCTATGCAATACGATGCGGGTTCGCCCTGCACGATTCGAAGGGGGCCGTGATGGAGAGGATACTCGGCGTTAATCTCTCTGGCTGGTTTATTCCCGAGCCTTGGGTGACCCCGTCGCTGTACGCGGCGACAGGTGCGTCCAATGCGGCGGAACTGCAAGAAGCCATGGGCACTGCTGCCTATAACGAGCGCATGCGTCGCCATTATGAGACATTCGTAAGCGAAGATGATTTTCGCCGTATGGCGCAGATTGGTCTCAATGCCGTGCGTTTGCCGGTGCCCTGGTATGCCTTTGGCTCGCAGGAGTCCGATGCGTCCTACATTTCGGTTATCGACTACATTGACCGTGCAATTGAGTGGGCTGCCAAGTACGACATTCGCGTGCTGCTCGATCTAGCGACTGTGCCCGGTGGCCAGGGCGATTCCAACGATTCGCCCACCACGCCGGAGGCTGTTGCCGAGTGGCATTCGTCCACCAACGGTCGTCACGTTGCGCTCGACGTGCTGGAGCGTTTGGCCGATCGCTACGGCGAAGCCGAAAGCCTGCTGGGCATTGAGCTGCTGGATACGCCGCAGATGAGTGTCCGCAAGAGTCTCTTTACCATGACGGATGGCATTCCGGCGCACTACCTGCGCAACTTCTATCGCGATGCCTACGAGCTCGTCCGTTCGTATATGCCCGAGGATAAGATCGTCGTCTTCTCGTCGTCGGGACATCCCGGCGAGTGGAAGCATTTTATGCGCGGCGCCAAGTACAAGAACGTCTACATGGACCTTCACCTGTACCATTACCGCGACGAGCATGCGCTCGACATCACGAGCCCCCGCGGGCTGACGACGGCGATTTCGCGTAACAAGCGCGAGCTTAAAGAAGCGATTTCAACTGGGTTCCCCGTGCTGGTGGGCGAATGGTCGGGCGCGGCGATCTTTGCCAACTCGTCGGTTACGCCCGAGGGCCGCAATGCCTACGAGCGCGTGTTTATCGCCAATCAGCTGGCTTCGTTTGCGCCGGCTGCCGGTTGGTTCTTCCAAACGTGGAAGACCGAGAAACGCATCGCAGCATGGGACGCCCGCGCGGCGCTCGGTACGCTCGAGCGCGGCATGATTGAATAGGTTGATATGACGCAAAACAGCGCCCATACGGGCAAACTCTATGTGGTCGGAACACCCATCGGCAACCTGGGCGACCTGTCTCCGCGCGTTGGCGAGGCGTTTGCCGCCGCCGATGCGATCTGCTGCGAGGACACGCGCGTGACCTCAAAGCTACTGATGCACCTGGGCATTTCCAAGCCGCTTGTCCGTTGCGACGAGAATGTGATCGCCAGCCGCGCCACCGGTCTGGTCGACCGCCTGCTGGCGGGTGAGACCCTTGCCTTTGCCTCGGATGCCGGCATGCCGAGCGTGTCCGATCCCGGCCAGGCGCTGGTCGAGGCGGCGCGTGAGGCCGATGTGCCCGTCGAAGTTATTCCCGGGCCCTCTGCTTGCGTCACAGCGCTCGTTTCGTCCGGCATTCCCTGCGAGCATTTTTTCTTCGAGGGCTTTTTGGGCCGAAAGCACGGCGACCGCGTGCGCCGTTTGCAGCGCCTTGCCGTGGTGCCCGGCGCACTCATCTTCTACGAGTCTCCACATCGCATCGTGGCGACGCTCGAGGCCGTGGCGGAGGTCTTTCCCCAGCGTGAGGTTGCCGTCTGCCGCGAACTCACCAAGCTGCACGAGGAGGTCTTGCGCGGGCCCGCCGCCCAGCTTGCCGAGGGGCTGCGTGCCCGTGGCGAAGTAAAGGGCGAGATTGCGCTGGTCATCGCGCCACCGAGTGAAGACGAGGAGGCCGGCATCGTGCCGGTTGGCGCAGCGGCAGCGGATCCCGATGAGGCCCTGCGCGCGGATATCCGCGCCGCGCTCGAGGAGGGGGAGCCCGCCTCTGCGGTGGCCAAGCGCCTGTCTCAGAAGTATTCACGCCGCAAGCGCGATGTCTATGCCATGGTGCTCAATATGCAATAGATGGAGGATATCCAGCCCTTGCGTTAGAATCATCCCCTGTATGCAACGTTTTTCTGGAGGACAAACCCCATGGATCAAAGCAAGCCTTCGTTCTTTATCACGACGCCTATCTACTACGTCAATGCCGATCCGCATCTGGGCACGGCTTATTCCACCATCATCGCCGACGTCCAGGCTCGCTATCGCCGCTCCGCTGGCTATAACGTCAAGTTCCTGACCGGCATGGACGAGCACGGCGAGAAGGTCGCCGAGGCCGCAGCCAAGCATGGCATGACGCCGCAGGAGTGGACCGACAGCCAGGCTCCGCACTTCAAGGAGCTTTGGAGCAAACTCGAGATCTCCAACGACGACTTCATCCGCACCACCGAGCCGCGCCAGCATCATGCGGTGCAGTATCTGTGGGAGCGCATGAAGGAGTCTGGCTACCTGTATAAGGGCAGCTACGACGGTTGGTACTGTGTGCCCGACGAGACTTACTTTACCGACACGCAGGTCCAGAAGGGTGACGAGGAATACGGCAGCGTCGGCCAGCACCTGTGCCCCGACTGTCATCGTCCGCTCGAGCGCGTGCAGGAGGAGTCCTACTTCTTCAAGCTTTCCGCCTTCCAGGACAAGCTACTCAAGCTCTATGACGAGCATCCCGATTTCGTCGAGCCTTCATTCCGCATGAACGAGGTGCGTAGCTTTGTCGAGGGTGGCCTCAACGACCTTTCCGTGAGCCGTACGAGCTTTGACTGGGGCATCCAGGTTCCGTTCGATGAGGGCCATGTGACCTATGTGTGGTTCGACGCGCTGCTCAACTACATGACGGCTGTCGGCTACGGTGTCGACACCGACGAGGCCCGTGCCGAGCTGGCCTATCGCTGGCCTGCGCAGTTCCACATTGTGGGCAAGGACATCATTCGCTTCCACTGCGTCATTTGGCCCGCTATGCTCATGGCCATTGGCGAGGCTCTGCCCGAGCACGTCTTTGCCCACGGCTTCCTGACCGTGCGCAATGCCGAGACTGGCAAGGCCGAGAAGATGTCCAAGAGCCGTGGCAACGCCATTGCCCCGCAGGATGTTATCGACATGCTGGGCGTCGAGGGTTATCGCTACTACTTTATGACCGACGTGGTCCCCGGCACCGACGGCGCTATCAGCTTCGATCGCATGGAGCAGGTCTACAACGCCGATCTCGCTAACAGCTGGGGCAACCTCATCTCGCGTTCGCTCAACATGAGCGGTAAGTACTTTGATGGTTGCGCGCCTGCCAAGCCCGCATCGTTCGATGCGTTCGATAACCCGCTGGCAAAGATCGCCGATGGCCTGGCCGAGCGCTACATGGCCAAGATGGACGTGCTCGATTACGGTGGAGCCAAAGACGAGGTTATGGAGCTCATCCACGCCGCCAACCACTACATCGAGGACTCCGAGCCCTGGGCACTTGCCAAGGACGAGGCCAAGGCCGACGAGCTGGCGTTTGTGATCTACAACCTGCTCGAGGCCATCCGCATTGCCGCTCACCTGCTGATGCCGCTCATGCCCCAGACTTCTACCGAGGCCCTGCGCCGCCTGTCGTGCGAGGACGAGGCCGCGAGCGACGACCTCAAGGGCATTTGCGCTTGGGGTCTGCTTGCCGGTGGTCAGCCCGTCGAGAAGGGTGAGCCGCTGTTCCCGCGTCTGGGTTAAGACGCCGCGCGCCATATCGGCAATCTGCTGTTTAGGTGTAAGGGCATGGCCGCAACGGTCCATGCCCTTTTGTTTCAAGACGCCGCCACCATGCTAAGGAGGCAACTATGACAACTTCGCCTTTGGCAAACCCCACGGCAACAAGGGAGCTGCTGGAGGAGTTTGGCCTTGCGACCAAGCATCGCCTGGGCCAGAACTTCCTGATCGACAACCATGTGATCGAGCGTATTTGCGAGCTTTCCGAACTTGCGGGCGATGAGCGCGTGCTCGAGGTTGGTCCGGGCGTTGGAACGCTCACGCTTGCGCTGCTTCAGGAGGCGGCGTGCGTCACGTCGATTGAGGCCGATCCCGAGCTCGAGCCGGTGCTCGATGCCCATGCCACCGACTATGCCAACTTCCGCTTTATCATGGGCGACGCGCTCAAGGTGTGCCCGGAGCAGATTGAGCAGGCCGCGGGCGGTGAGCCGACGGTATTTGTCGCGAACTTGCCCTATAACGTGGCAGCGACGATCATTCTGCAGTTCTTCCAGACGATGCCCGCGCTCAAGCGCGCCGTCGTCATGGTTCAAAAGGAGGTTGCCGATCGCATTGTCGCAACGCCGGGCAACAAGACCTACGGCGGCTATACGGCAAAGCTCGGCCTGTATGCGCAGGTGACGGGTCGCTTTGAGGTGCCGCCGCGCTGCTTTATGCCGGCGCCGCATGTGGATTCGGCCGTCGTGCGCATCGACCGTGTTGACGGCGTAGCACCCGAGGGGCTTGATTGCGAGTTTGTGGCCCGCGTGATTGACGCTGCGTTTGCTCAGCGTCGCAAGACCATTCGCAATTCCATGAGCGCCAACGGCTTTGCCAAGGACGTGCTCGATGCCGCCTTTGAGGCTTGCGGCATCGCGCCCACCACACGCGCCGAGACGCTTGGCGTTGCCGATTTTGTCCGTCTGGCTCAGGAGCTAATCCATGATGCCTAATGACGAGCGCGTGACGTTTACCAAGAAAAAGAAGACGGTTGCTTGCCCCGTGCCCTTGGCGCCGCTTGCCGATACGCACGCGCACTTGCTCTCGTTTTGGGGCAAGGAAGTACCCGAGACGCTTGTGCGCGCCAAGGCTGTAGGCGTCGACCTGTTGGTGACGATTTTTGATCCCATTGCCGACAAACGCAGCGTGACGGACTATAGCGACTGGCTGGTGTGCGAGATTTTGCCGATGCGGGATATTCCGCAGATAAAGTATCTCGCCGGTGTGCACCCCTATGGCGCGCCGGACTATACCGATGACATTCATGCACAGGTCGTTGCTGCGCTTGATGATCCCTTATGCGTCGGTATCGGCGAGATAGGTCTGGACTACCACATGGATTACGACGACGACATCGCGCCGGCGCCCCACAGCGTGCAGATCGACTGTATGGCGCGCCAACTCGAGGTTGCCGTACGCCGCAATGTGCCGGTAGAGCTGCATCTGCGTCATGAGGACACGGACGAGGAGCGCTCCTCGCATGTGGATGCGTACAACGTGTTGCGCGAGGTCGGCGTGCCCCAGGCCGGTTGCGTACTGCACTGCTTTGGCGAGGATCGCGCCACGATGGAGCGCTTTGTGGGTTTGGGCTGCTATATCGCCTATGGCGGCGCGGCCACCTTTAAGCGCAACAATGATGTGCGCGAGGCATTCGCGGCGACCCCGCTCGACCGTATTTTGTTCGAGACGGATTGTCCCTATATGGCGCCGGAGCCCATTCGCGGTCTTGAGTGCGAGCCTGCAATGATTTCCATCACAGCAAACGCGCTGGTTAACGACCGTGTCGATCGTACTGGAGAGAAAGCAGAGGCAATTGCGCAAGCTGCGTGGGACAATGCCCGCAAACTTTTTCAAAAATAGTTCTTGCGTTCACGGTGGCGCTCCGTTATTCTAATTCCTGCACGCGGGCGTGGCGGAATTGGCAGACGCGTACGGTTCAGGTCCGTATGGGGGCAACCCCATGAAGGTTCAAGTCCTTTCGCCCGCACCATTGATTGAAAGAGCTCCCAGCAATGGGAGCTTTTTTGTTATGGGCCCATCGCAGGGACTTGAACCTGCGAAGGAGCGAGCGTCAAGAAAACGCGGAGCGTTTTTAGCGAGCTGGCGAGTCCGCCGGCAGGCGGGCGAAGCCGGTGCGGATCCGCGCAGCGGATACGCGGACGTCCTTTCGCCCGCACCATTGATTGAAAGAGCTCCCAGCAATGGGAGCTTTTTTGTTATGGGCTTCCTGATGGTGTCACATGGCTGCTTTGTGCGGGTATCCTAGTGCCAACGTGTGCCCATCGGAGGAGAGACCATGCTGTTATCCGGTATTATCGCTGCCCTTACGAGCCTTCTACTTCCCATCATCATTTTGTTGCTACTGCTTCCCAACGCCTGCTATGTCGTTGAACAGCAGCATGCTGTGATCATCGAGCGCCTGGGCAAGTTTAACCGCATCGTCAACGCGGGTTTCCACATGAAGGTGCCCGTGATCGACCGCAAGGCCGCCACGGTGAGTCTGCGCACCATGAAAAACGGTTTTGGGATCGACGTTAAGACCCAGGACAACGTGACTATCGGCCTTGAGGTCTCTGCTCAGTACCACGTGAGCTATGACATGGGAGCCGGCCCGGCAGATTCGGGCATCTACAAGAGCTACTACATGCTGCAGGAGCCCGTCGACCAGATGCGCGACTTCATTACCGATGCCCTGCGCTCTTCCATCCCTGTCTATACCCTTGATGAGGTCTTTGCCAAGAAGGATGACATTGCCAAGGACGTCAACGCCACCGTATCCGAGCAGATGGCCGCCTACGGCTTTACCCTCGTGTCGACGCTCATCACCAAGATCGCGCTGCCGACCGAGGTCGAGAACTCTATGAATGACATCAACGCCGCCCAGCGTAAGCGCGCTGCTGCGCAGGAGCTCGCTGAGGCCGACCGCATCAAGCGCGTTACCGAGGCGACCGCCGAAGCCGAGGCAATGGAAAAGGCTGGCGAAGGCATCGCCAACCAGCGCAAGGCCATCGCGCTGGGTATCAAGGATTCGCTCGAGATTATCCAGGAGACGGGCGTCGGCAACGATGAGGCCAACCAGCTGTTCATGTTTACGCAATGGTCCGAGATGATGACGGAGTTCGCTCGCACGGGTAAAACATCGACGGTCGTGCTGCCGAGCGACTTTTCGCAGTCGGCCTCTATGTTCGAGCAGATGCTGACCGCCGGCAAAGTTCAAAACGATTCGAAGGAGTAGGCGCGCGTGAAGTGCACCGTTGTATGCGTCGGTAAGCTCAAAGAGCGTTTTTGGAAGGATGCCTGCGCCGAGTACACCAAGCGCCTGGGCGCCTATGCCAAGGTGGATATGCGCGAGGTGGCCGATATCGACCCGGCCAAGGCGGGCGGCGTGGATGCCGCGCGCGACAAGGAGGGAGCGGCGATTCTTGCAGCCCTGCCGCCCCGAGCGCATGTGATCCTGCTGGCCATTGAGGGCAAAGAGCGCTCGAGTGAGGAACTCTCGGCGCGGCTCGATGATCTTATGTTGCGAGGCAACAGCGACATCGCCTTTGTGATTGGCGGATCGGACGGCGTGAGCGACGATGTTCGCTCACGAGCTGACGAAATGCTCAGCTTTGGACGCATTACCTTGCCGCATAACTTGGCGCGCGTGGTGCTGCTGGAGCAGGTCTACCGCGCCTGCAAGATTAGCCGTGGTGAGCCGTATCACAAATAGGTCGGCAACACGAAACAATGCCGTGGGACAATAGCTCTCGATTTGAAGAACCTGTCTGAGAGGACTATGAGATATGAAGATTGGATTTGTCGGTTTTGGCAATATGGCGAGCGCTATGGCCGATGGCTGGATTGCCGCCGGTGTGGCTGCGAGCGACATGTGTGCCTGCGCGGGCCGTTACGATGCCCTGGTTGAGCGCTGTGGGGCGCGTGGGATACTTGCCTGTCGTGATGCGGCGGAGGTTGTCGCTGTATCCGATATCGTGGTTGCTGCGGTCAAGCCGTACATGATCGAGAAGGTCTTCGCTCCGCTCAAGGATACTCTTGCCGATAAGGTCGTCCTTTCGGTCGCCTGGACTTGGGACAGTGCCAAGTGGGAGCAGGTCCTGCCGGGTGTCGCGCACATCTCGACGGTCCCCAATACACCGGTTTCGGTGGGCGAGGGCGTCATCGCCTGCGAGAAGTCCTCTACGCTCAACGGCGAGCAGCGTGCCGTGGTGCTCGACCTGCTCGGAAAGCTTGGCACTGTCGTTGAGCTCGATACGAGCTTGCTGTTTGTGGGCGGTACCGTGGGCGGTTGTGCCCCGGCATTTGTTGCCATGGCGATTGAGGCCCTGGGCGACGCGGCCGTCAAGCACGGCATTCCGCGCGCCGACGCCTATCGCATTGTGAGCCAGATGGTTCTGGGTACGGCGAAACTGCAGCTTGCAACTGGTCAGCATCCTGCGGCGATGAAGGATGCCGTGTGCTCGCCCGGCGGCGCAACCATCAAGGGCGTCGTCGCGCTCGAGGACGCCGGCATGCGCAGCGCCCTGGTCAAGGCCATCGACGCCACCCTTCAGTAAACCTGCCATTTAGGGACAGGTTTATTTTGGCAGGTTTTTCCTGCGGTTTTATCTCTATAGCGAAAAGCGCCCCGCAACCGGGTTGATACCGGTTGCGGGGCGCTTGCGTTTGCCCAGATAAAACCGACCAAAATAAACCTGTCCCTAAATGGCAGGTTAGTCCCAGAAGCTGTCTTGATCTTCTTCGGATTTGGGCCCGCGGTCGACGTAGAGCTTATGGGTGCGCTTCTCCATTACAAAGGCAAGAATCGCAAACAGCAGGATGCCGCCGGCGAAAAGGATGGCAAAACCGGTGCGGGTGCCAAACAAAAAGGAAAAAACTGCGTCCATTGGGTGCCTTCTTGCGTAGTTGAGTTGGGTCGTAAACGCTCACAAGTATATACTTGCCCATACATGTACAAGGTTGCAACCTAAATGGAATGTATATCGCCGGAGGATCTAATGCTTGATATCAAGTTTGTACGCGAGAACCCCGATGCCATCGATACCGCCATGGCTAACCGCCAGACGTCTTGGGATCGCGAGAAGTTCTTTGAGCTCGACGATGAGCGTCGTGCCGTCATCACCGAGGTCGAGGAGCTCCAGGCCACGCGTAATGCCGAGTCCAAGAAGATCGGCGCCCTGATGAAGGAGGGCAAGAAGGACGAGGCCGAGGCCGCCAAGGAGGCCGTGCGCGCCGTCAACGAGAAGATCGACGGTCTGGCCGAGCGCCGCACCGCTCTCGAGCAGGAGCAGTACGACTTTATGGCTCACCTGCCCAACATCCCCTGCGAGGCCACCCCGTACGGCAAGGACGAGGACGAGAACATCGAGCGCCGTCGTTGGGGCACCCCACGCGTGTTCGACTTCGACTTTAAACCGCACTGGGATCTGGGCACCGACCTCGACATCCTCGACTTCGAGCGCGGCAACAAGCTCTCCGGTAGCCGCTTCACCGTTCTCGGTGGCGCCGGCGCCCGTCTGGAGCGCGCCCTCATCAACTTCTTCCTCGATACGCACACCAGCCGTGGTTTTAAGGAGTGGTGGCCGCCCATCGTCGTCAAGCGTCAGACCATGTTTGGCACGGGCCAGCTGCCCAAGTTCGAGGACGACGCCTATCATGTCTCGGGCGATAACTTCCTGATCCCCACCGCCGAGGTCGTGCTTACCAACCTGCACGCCGGCGAGGTTCTCGATGCCGACACCCTGCCGCGCCGCTACACCGCCTTCACCCCCTGCTTCCGCGAGGAGGCCGGCTCTGCTGGTCGCGACACCCGCGGCATCATCCGCCAGCACGAGTTCGACAAGGTCGAGATGGTCAAGTTTGCCAAGCCGGAGGAGTCCGACGAGGAGCTCGAGAGCATGACCGCCGAGGCCGAGTTCCTGCTTCAGCAGCTGGGTCTTCCGTATCGCGTGATTAGCCTGTGCACCGGCGACCTGGGCTTCTCTGCCCGTCAGACCTACGACATCGAGGTCTGGCTGCCGAGCTACAACGCCTACAAGGAGATTAGCTCCTGCTCCAACTGCGGCGACTTCCAGGCCCGCCGCGCCAACATCAAGTATCGCGATCCCGAGAACTTCAAGGGCTCGCGCTACCTGCACACCCTTAACGGTTCCGGTCTACCGGCTGGCCGCACCATGGCCGCCATTCTGGAGAACTACCAGAACGCCGACGGCACCATTACGATCCCCGAGGTTCTGCGTCCTTACATGGGCGGCCTCGAGAAGATCGAGCCGGTCGCGTAGGTTTGCTGCATAAGCGATTTGCGGGGGCGCCCCTATCCGGGGCGCCTTTTTTGTGCGCGGAGCCTTACCATGTCGCGCGGACAGCTCAATAGAAAACACACGAACAAATGTTCTGTATACGATCGTCTACCTGCTATGCTTTTACTAGATACGAGCGAGAGAAGGGGGATGTGATGGACCTGTTTGATGAGCGGGTAGTTTTGTTTGAGAGCGATGAAGGTGGGGAGCACCTGCTAGTTACGTGTGAGCCATCGGGTATGGGTGGCTTGGTGGTGCGGCAAACGAGCGAGGGTCCGTTGACCCAATGGTGCTTTGAGGAGTCGCCGCATGTAGCCGAGACCTTTGTGACGCACGAAGGGCTTGCAACACTCGAACGGTTCTATGGAGTCGGGACTTCTAACCAGGTGGCACGCATGCTGAGTATCTCGTTTGCCGAGTATGATTGCGCCCAGCGGGTGCGCTCGCTATTGAGGGATCTCGGTGTTGGGTTCGATGTGGTTGAAAAGCCGATCGATCGTATGGGAAACGGTGATACATGCGGAGCTGCATGAGGAAAATGGTCTAGAAAAAAATCAAGATTGTGCTTGACTCCAATTAACTAAAATGGTTTCATATGTCTTGCGCTGCGGCGTTACCTCAGCTGGATAGAGGGTCTGACTACGAATCAGAACGTCATAGGTTCGAATCCTATACGCCGCACCAATCGAACTTGAAGCCTCCGGCAACGGGGGCTTTTCTTTTTTGGAAGCCATGCATGGATTCGAACCTCGGTCGAGGCGCGAGCGTAAAGAAAACGCGGAGCGTTTTTAGCGAGCGGGCGAGCGCGCCGGCAGGCGGGCGAAGCCGGTGCGGATCCGCGAAGCGGATGCGCGGAATCCTATACGCCGCACCAATTGACTTTAAAGCTCCCGGCAACGGGGCTTTTCTTTTTTGGAAGCCATGCATGGATTCGAACCTCGGTCGAGGCGCAAGCAGCATAATCACCACATCGTAAAATTTTTTCAAATTGTCGCTTGACCCGTCGGGGCCTCGCGTGCATAATAATCCGTGCGTTGCGGCGTTACCTCAGCTGGATAGAGGGTCTGACTACGAATCAGAACGTCATAGGTTCGAATCCTATACGCCGCACCAATTGACTTTAAAGCTCCCGGCAACGGGGGCTTTTCTTTTTTGGAAGCCATGCATGGATTCGAACCTCGGTCGAGGCGCGAGCGTAAAGAAAACGCGGAGCGTTTTTAGCGAGCGGGCGAGCGCGCCG
>NZ_JBQHTS010000022.1:0-34257 GCF_052065595.1 Collinsella sp. HCP28S3_E12 | reverse complement strand
CGCAAATCCGCACCGGCTTCGGCCGCCTGCCGGCGTCCTCGCCCGCGGGCTAAAAACGCTTACGCGTTTTCTTTACGCCCGCGCCCTGCATAGAGTTCGATTCTCCGCGGTGCGGGGATGACGCTGGTGCAGGGCGTTGCCGGCTGTCATCCGATCGGCATCGCATCTATATAGGGTCGAGGCTTTGCGCGGAGAATCCGCGTATTTGCTTCGCAAATCCGCACCGGCTTCGGCCGCCTGCCGGCGTCCTCGCCCGCGGGCTAAAAACGCTTACGCGTTTTCTTTACGCCCGCGCCCTGCATAGAGTTCGATTCTCCGCGGTATCTATAAGTAATAAAAAAGCAGGTAGGTGCGTTTACCTACCTGCCTGTAGCTATTGGTGGAGGCGCGGAGAATCGAACTCCGGTCCACGAAAGCCCCCTGATTGGCATCTCCAAGCTCAGTCGCTGGTTTAGTCTCGGACGCTTTGCGCGCAGCGACACGCTCGCGGCATCCCAACCGGTTCGGTCTTAGCCCGCGCCATACCGATTACGTGCGCGGGAGCATTCCCCTAACATGACGTCGCGCCGGTGTCGGGGAAATCACCGGGTTGACGCGCCGCTATAAACTAAGCAGCGAGAGCCATAGGCTCAAAAGAAGAGTTGTTGTCAATTCAATTTGACGGTACCCCTGTTTAACGAGGCGAGGAGACCTCGGCTTGCTTCCTCTCTCAGAGCTATCGTGTCGAAACCAGTCGCCCCCGAATGTTGGGAAAGTCTGGATGGTATCGGGCCTGCAAACACCCGATAACCGTCGACTTTTCAAGGAACACGCGGGGTAAACCCCGCTCGTGAATAGCTATCTTACCACGTTCTAAAGGCAGACAGCTGCTCTATGCACGAGCTGTGAAGACCCTAATGTGCACCATACTTCGCATTTTTGCCACTGAACACGTCACGTATATTTTCGCCAAGCAAAATTGACCCGTCGAAAGGACCGTTATGGATACCAAGCAGCAACTCATCAATGCCCTCGCAGGCCTGGGCTCGACCATTACCGAAGCCATGGATGTCATCGAAGGCTTTGTCCCCTGTGGACATCCCGCCCTCACGGTATCGAACGCCCTTGTTGCGCTGGACGCTGACGATGATGCAGCTCTCGCCCAGCAGTTTGAGACCGTCGCGGGCTTTATCGACCACGTGAGCGAGAACCGCGGCGTGGCCGCCTACCACGGCATCGAGGTCGAGCTCGCGGGTCCCAAAGCCGATCTGCTCGCAGCAATCCGCGAGGTAGGCGCCCTTATGCAGACCGCAGGCGTCAAGAACACCCAGGTCAACGAGTGGGTCTACCGCAGCCTAGCAGCACTAAACGATTCCGACGAAAAGGCCGCCGAGAAGCTCGTCGAAGCTCCCGTCATCAAGGCAGCGCTTTTGTAATTAAAGGATGCGTGGCCTTCTGAGCGCCGACGTTCCGAAGGCCACGCAAACAGTTCGCGCTAACCGATAGCCGCGCCACCACGTTCGGCCAAAGCTAGAATCGGCATCATTTGGCGCGGGGTCTTTGCTGCAAGATCGGCATGTTCGAACAGCTTGCGATTGTTGGTCACCAAGTAATCGATCTGCGCGCGCTTGCACGCGGCGAGCACCAAGTTGTCCTCGTAATCGCGATGGAGCGCTAAGTATTTGTCGGCTAGCCACAGATCGGATGCATCTGCACCCACGGCCGTGGCGTTTTCGGTCATGTTCCGAACAAACGCCAACGCCGCATCGCCAATTGCACGGACAGATGCCTCGTCGAGCGCTCCCCCGCCGGCAAGAACGCTATGCTTCAGCTCGTGTTGGACAACGTACAGCACGTCCTTGGCGATATGCACCGGAAAGAACAGCAATACCCCCGCCTCCGTCGCCTGCCCAATAAACGCGCGCGCGGCAAGCGACTCGGTATGGTCGGCGCAAAACGAATCGACCCATACGTTGGCGTCCACCATGATCTTAAGGGGGCCTCCACTCACAGGATCATCCCCTTTTGGCGATAATGCTCATCCATGGCTTCGGGATAGATTGTGTCCCAGCTGCGGTCATCAGACGCAGATGATGTATCGATGCCCAGGTCCGCGTAAAGCCGATCCACCGCCGCCCATGATGCGACAAACGGCGAGGTGGCACCAGCACTAGGCAGTTGGTCTTCAACGGCCGACAACACCTCTTCGCACGAACCGCCACCCTGCGCAACCTTGGCCACCACCTTTTTGATGAGCTCGGACAGTATCCCGCCCGAAATCCGCAGCGCCTCCTCGGCACGGTTCTTGACCTGGCGATCCACGCGAACGTTCACCTGCGCCATGCCGCTAGCAGCACCCACGGCGCTCTCGCTCCCTTCAATTGCTATCCTCGATAGCAACACTATATAGAGACGCTATCAATTGGGGTCAGATGCACAAGGCCTGCGCCCGGACGACACCGATGCCGTCTGGGCGCAGGCCAGATAACGTGGGCAAACACGTCTGCTAACGCAGGTAAGCCTTCGCGTTGCTCGGGCTGTAGGCGATCGTCGAGCCGTTGTGCAGCAGCGACGATGCCTGCGAGGCAATCGCGCCGGTACTGCCCAGTGCCAAGAGCGCCGAGTTGGTGAGCATCACCTTAGAGTAGGAGCTCGTCAGACGATCAACGAGGCCCTGGCTCATACGGCGCAGGCGCACGATCGCAGCAAGATCCGTATCGGTCAAAGTGCGCGGAACCGATGATGGCGCGACGCCCTTCGATGGACGAAGCGATGCCGTGCGCCACGATGTACTCGACGGTAGCATGCCGCACGCAATGCCCTGCACGCAGGCATTCTTTACCGGAGCGCTGGCGAGCAGCTTGATGCCAGCCGTACCAAGCAGAAAACCGCCACCGACAAGCAGGGTGTTAAACGTCGGCTTCTTCATGTTGCTTCTCCCTTTTGCCGCATTGGACACGGCACGGTGCCTCAGCACCCAAGTGAATAAGTTTGCATGAGCACCCTTTTGGATAATAGTTAAGAAGGACTAACTATTAAGGTCAAAAATGGTTAACTTTCTGGAAATCTTAGGGTGCAGACCGGCCGACTTTCGACAATCCGTCTGCCACAACGTACATCTCCGGCATCCAAGAAAGACTCTCCCCCGTCCCAGCAAATCGAGGTCTAATACTTTTCCCGAGAAGTGAACGAGCAAAATCGGACCCCTGAAGCATCCGCATTTTTTAGTAACAAAACCGCAGGGAAAACTCGGCAAAACCGCAGGAAACAGCGTCCAAATAGTGTCGATGCTTCAGAGGTCCAAATAAGGTCGTTCACTTCTCGGGAAAAGTATTAAGCTTCGCTTTCCACAGCCCAAAAATGTGACCAAGGGACCGTCCCTGCGCCACATCCACAAAAAAATGAGGGTGCCAACGGCACCCTCATTCACCAAATTCCATTCAGCCCGACTGACCAGAACGGCCGAGTCGCCACGGAACCGAGGGGCCGGGCGCAGGGCCTTGCCTCTCAATGAGTTCCGCACGAACAGGAGGCGCCAGTGGCGCCTCCGTCGTGAGTCAGGACTGTCCGAAATTGAGAGGCAAGGCCCTGCGCCCGGCCCCTCGGTTCCCGCTTACGAGAGCGAGGTTCTCAGCAACTCGTTGAAGAGCTTTGGGTTACCCTTGCCGCGACTCGCCTTCATGCACTGGCCCACCAAAAAGCCGATGACCTTCTGGTTGCCGTCACGATACTGCTGTGCCTGCTCGGCACAGTTTGCCAGCACCTCGTCCACAATCGGCTGCAGCGCGCCGGCATCACTCACCTGACGCATACCGCGCTCGTCGACGATCTTGTTGGGGTCGTCGCCGGTCTGGGCCATGGCCTCAAAGACTTCGTGAGCCTGGTTGGAGCTGATGGCATCGGTCGCCAGCAGCTTGGCAAGCGCTGCCACCTGAGCCGGCGCGATGCCGGACTCGGCGAGCGACACGCCCGCGCCCTTAAGGTAGGCGATCATCTCGTTCACCAGCAAGTTTGCAACCGTCTGGGCCTCCTTGCCAGCCATACCGGCAGCGGAGGCCTCAAAGAACTCGGCAAACTCCGGGTCACCGGCGATTTGCTCGGCATCGGCCGCCTTAATGCCAAAATCGGCCTCAAAACGGGCGCGCTTGGTATCGGGCAGCTCGGGAATCTCACCTCGGCAGCGATCGATGAACTCGTCGTCCAGATCGAACGGCGCCAAGTCGGGGTCGGGGAACAGACGATAGTCGTCGGCCGTCTCCTTCACACGCATGACCACGGTGCGCTTGCGGCTGGGCTCCCAGTGGCGGGTCTCCTGATAGATAATGCCGCCCTCCTCGAGCACCTCGGCCTGGCGGCAAATCTCGTAGGCAAGGCCGTCGTGCAGGCTCTTAAACGAGTTGAGGTTCTTAAGCTCGGTTTTGGTACCCAGCTTGGTCTCACCGCGGCGGCGCAGCGACACGTTGCCGTCGCAGCGCATGGAACCCTTCTCCATCGAGCAGTCCGAAATGCCCAGCGTCACAAAGATGCGACGGAGCTTTTCCATAAACAGGCGAGCCTCCTCAGGCGTACGCAAGTCGGGCTCGGTGACGAGCTCGATCAAAGGCGTGCCGCAGCGGTTGTAGTCGACGAGCGACTCGGCAGCGGCGGTAATGCGGCCCTCGGCACCGCCCACGTGCACCATCTTGGCAGCGTCCTCCTCCATGTGGATGCGCAGAATGCGGATGGGCACCGTGTAGGAACCGTCCTCGCGACGCTCGGGCATCTGCAGGTTGGACGCGTCATAGCTGGCCAGATGGCCGGCACGCTGATTGCCCTCGCGCATGGTCGACGTCATGGACGTGGACAGGCCCTCGGCGTTGGCCGAGGCGCTCGCCAGGCTCTGGGCCTCGGCCTCGCCAAACGCACAATCGGGGCGCTCTGCAGCGCCGCGACCAGTCACGTCCAGGTCCAGGTGACCGTACATGGCAAAGGCGACCGGACCCTGCGTGGTCTGGAAGTTCTTGGCCATATCGGGATAGAAGTAGTGCTTGCGGTAGAACATCGAGTGGCGCTGGATCTCGCAGTTGGTGGCGAGGCCGGCCTTAACGATGCTCTCGATGGCGCGCCTGTTGGGCACCGGCAGGGCGCCGGGCAGGCCCAAGCACACCGGACACACGTTGGCGTTGGGCTCGTCATCGTGGCTGAGCTTGCAGTTGCAGAACATCTTGGTATCGAGTGCGGTGAGCTCGGTATGAATCTCCAGGCCGATCACGGCCTCCCAATCCTGCAGGACCTCGGAAAGCTCCTTCATTACAGCTCGCCTCCCTTCCCGGCAAAATCGGGTGCGACGGAAAGCGCGGGCGCACCCGTGGCGGCATCGGCAAAGCCGCGCTCCAGGGCGCGGGCAAACGTGAGCAGCTGACGGTCCTTAAACGCCGGACCCACCAGCTGGGCAGAAACGGGCAGCTGAGTATCCTCGCCCAAGCCCAGCGGCACCGAGATACCACCGTTGCCGCAAATGTTGAGCGAGATGGTGTACAGGTCGGAGAGGTACATCTGCGTGGGGTCGCTGATCTCGCCAAACTTAAAGGCCGTGCGCGGCGAGGCGGGCATGAGGATGGTGTCCACCTTGGCATACGCGGTGTCGTAGTCCTGCGTGATGAGCGTGCGGGCCTTTTGCGCAGCGTAGTAGTACTTGTCGTACACGCCCGAGCTCAGCAGGTAGGCGCCGAGCATCTGACGGCGCTTGGCCTCGGCGCCAAAGCCGTGGGCGCGCGACAGCGAGCTCTGGTCGGACAGGTTGGCGCAGCCCTCCTCCTGATAGCCGTAGCGAATACCGTCGAAGCGGGCCAGGTTGGAGAACGCCTCGGCCGGGCCGATGACGTAGTAGGCGGCGATGGCGGCATCCAGGTGCGGCAGGTCGACCTCGACCAGCTCGGCGCCCTGGTTCTGCAGCTCCTGGGCGGCGCGCTGAACAGCGGCCTTGACCTCGGACGTCAGGCCCTCGGCCTCCATAAACGCGGGGATGATACCCACGCGCTTACCCTCGATGCTGTCGTTGAGATGCTCGGTAAAATCGACGGCGCAATCCTGGCTGGTGCAGTCGTAGGGATCGTGGCCCGCACCGGTAAGCGCGTTCATGGCCAGCGCGACATCCTCGACCGTGCGGCCGAAGGGGCCCACCTGGTCGAGCGACGAGCCAAAGGCGACCACGCCGTAACGGCTCACGGCGCCATATGTGGGCTTAAAGCCCACCACGCCGCACAGCGACGCCGGCTGGCGAATGGAGCCGCCGGTGTCCGAGCCCAGCGAGAGCGCGACCTCGCCCGCGGCGACGGCGGCAGCGGAGCCGCCCGAGGAGCCGCCGGGCACGCGCTCGGTATCCCAGGGGTTGTTGGTGCGGTGGAACGCCGAGCTCTCGGTGGAGCTGCCAAAGGCAAACTCGTCCATGTTGGCCTTGCCCATGGGCAGGCAGCCGGCATCGAGCATGCGCTGGACGCAGGTGGCGGTGTAGACGCTCTGGTAGTTCTCGAGCATGCGGGAAGCGCAGGTGGTGCGCGTGCCCACAAGGTTCATGTTGTCCTTGATGGCCAGCGGCACGCCCGCAAGCGGGGGCAGCGGCTTGCCTGCGGCACGATCGGCATCCACGCGCGCGGCGGCCTCGAGCGCAAGCTCGGGCGCCACCTGCAGGAATGCCTGGACCCCGCCCTCGCGCGCCTCGATGGCGGCAAGGGAGGCCTGGGCCACCTCGGTAGCGGTAAAGTCGCCAGCGGCAACGCCCGCGGCAATCTGGACAGCGGTAAGGGAATCGAAGCTCTGCGCCATTACTCGCTCTCCCCCTCTCCCAAAATGGACGGCACGCGGAAGTAGCGGTCGCGCGCGCTGCCGGCGTTTTCGAGCGCGACGTCGAGCGGCAGGTCGCGCTCGGGCTCGCGCAGGTCATCGCCCATCACGTTGGACAGGCTTCCGATGGGATGGAACGTGGGCTCCACGTCGGGCAAGTCATATTGCAAGACGGGCTCGAGCATCTGGACGGCATCGTTCATGTAGGACGTCATCTGGGCGAGCTCATCATCGGTCAGTGCGATCTTTGCGTACTCGGCGATACCGCGCACGTCTTTCTCGCTGAGTGCCATAGGCGCTCCCTTCCGCATAACAGTTAAACCGCTCTAGTATACAAGGCAACGCCGGCTTGGAGCAGGCGCTTTACCCAAATGCAGCGAAAACGTAACGAGGGCGGCGGTTGGCAGGCGGCAGGCTGGCGGTTCTGCAGCGAAACCGAACCGTCCATAGCAAAAACCGCCACAAAGGTGCCTGTGAACTGCCCCCTTTGTGGCGGCCAGATCCGCAGGATGGCATGACCCGGGGCGCAAACCATCACAACATTCGACGTTATTCGGCAAAATCGCGATTTTCATCGAATGTTGTGATGGTTTTTACTGCTTTGCGGCACGATCCAAATGCCGGCGTCCAAACAGCAGCAGTGCCGCGGGAACCGCCGTCACGACCATACCCGCCCCGATGAGCGTCTGCTGCACGCCAAACGTCGCCGCCAGCCACGGGGCAATCGCCAGCGGCGCCACGCCGGCGAACATGTTGCCAAAGCCCATGACCGAGTTGACGCGGCCGAGCTGTTCGAGCGGGGCCGTCGTTTGCACGATCGTGTTGTGGAGCGGGTTGACGATGCCCCAGGCCACGCCCAGGGCAATCTGGCCGACAAGGGCTACGCCCACGTACGGTGTCCCCACATAGAGCAAACTTCCCAGGCCCACGGACAGAAGCGCCACAAGCAGCGTCTTAAGGTTGACCAGGTGCGGCGGCAAGCGGAGCGCGACCACGGCGCCCAGCACCGCGCCCACGCCGCAGGCGGACGAGAGCCAGCCCATCCACTCGACACCGACATGCAGAACATCACGGTAGAAGAATGACTCCAGTGGATCGAAGGCGCCATAGCCAAAGTTCGAAAGGAAAATAATGCAGAACAGTAGGGCGAGGACGCTGTTGGTAAAGACTGTCTTGATGCTGGTCACGAAAGTGGCGCGGGTGGATTTATTGGAGTCGGAGCTTTGAATGGCAGTACTTGCCGTTGTGCTGCTATCCGCGGGAGCACTTTCGCGCGCGGCGACGCGACCTGCTTGCGGCCTAAAGCCCCAACCGGCGACGAGCGCCAGTACGGTAAAGATCATCATGAGCAAAAACACCGCGTGTGACGATGCAGCCGCCGCGACAAAGCCGCCCAGTGTGGGGCCGACGATAATGCTCACGTTGGAGAGCATGGCGATGGCGGAGTTGATGTCTTTGAGCTCGACGGGGTCGTCGGTGAGATACGCCGGATAGGACGTGGCGACGGGCTGGGCGAATCCTATCACAAAGCCCAGGAGCACCGCGCCGGCAAGGACTGTTCCGGTCGCGCTGCCAAAGGCGATAATCGCCGCGCCGGTTGCCAACGTGCCGAAGATACTCGCCCGGAAATGCCGGCACGGACCCCAAGCGTCAAGCGCCGCTCCACCCGCAAAGGATCCCAGCATCACGAAGACGTTCATAAACAAGACGGCCAGCGATGTCGCAACGACCGAAGCGCCGTCCGCATAGGTGGGTGTTCCGATGACGCCGATGAAGTAGCTGGTCTGAAAGCCGGTATATATGAGGAAGCGCATTGCCACCAGGTGCTTAGCCTGCGCGGACAGCGAAGGGTGAGGTTTTGAGAGAAGAGATACGAGCACGGAGACTCCTCGTTTCATACGAATACGGGCGGTGGACATTCGTCGCCGTCTGTCAAATCAATCTATCCGCATGAAACATTAAGGACGCATCAGGACCCTTCTCTCCGTTTTTCGCCCGTCATGAACTACTTGGTAGATTGTAAGGCATGTCACAAAAATCTACCAAAGCAAAAACCACCACAAAGGTGCCTGGCCCCTTTGTGGTGGAAATGACGTTTGCCCAGATAGAACCTGCCAAAATAAACCTGTCCCTTTTTGGCAGGTTCAGCGCCAAGCCTTAAAGGTGGTCTTGGATAAGGTCGCAGATGGCGCGGGCGTCGTTGATGTTGATGGCCCGGGTCGCAAAGCCTGCGTCGAAGGCCTGACGTGCCAGGGCTTCGTTGCAGGCAAGGGCCAGCGTGCGGCCGTCGACCAGGTCGAGCGAGCTCTTGCCGCGCAGGCGGTCGACACCGGAGCGCGCGACCACGATGTTGTCGAAATCCTCGGTCTTGTAGCCCTCGATGATCACCACGTCGACATCGTTGTAACGCGACAGCAGCTCGCGCGCGGGCATCTCGTCCTCCTCGCGCGTGTCGGCGTACTCCGCCCAGCGCGTGGCGCAGATGAGGCCCACGTGCTTGGATCCGGCCTGGTGATGGCGCCAGGTATCCTTAGCGGGCACGTCGATATCAAAGCCGTGGTGCCCGTGATGCTTGAGCGATCCCACGCGCAGGCCGCGACGGGTGAGCTCGGCAATGACCTTCTCGACGAGCGTGGTCTTGCCCGAGTTCTGGTAGCCGATAAACGCGATCGCGGGGACGGCCGGTGTCGGAGCTGCGGGCGCGACGGCGACGGGTGCGCTCGCGGGTGCGGCACCGTCAGTGGCCACGGCCTCAACAGCAGCGGCCTGACGCTCTGCGCGGTCCCACACGCCCGAGCGGCCGCCCTCCTTGTGCAACAGGCGCACGTCGACGATCTCCATACCGCGATCAACCGCCTTGCACATGTCATAGATCGTTAGACACGCAGCACTCGCGCCGGTCAGGGCCTCCATCTCGATACCCGTCTTGCCCGTCACGCCGGCCGTAACCAGTACGTGAAAGCCAACCTGCCCGTCCGCGCGCGCCGGTGCCCAGCCCTCGGGCATATCCTCGGCCGGCGTCCCCGCCGGAGCGATGGGCGCAATGTCGCACTTGCTCTTGGTAATGAGCAACGGATGGCACATGGGAATGATGTCGCTCGTGCGTTTGATGGCCATGATGCCCGCCACGCGCGCGCAGGCAAGCACGTCGCCCTTTTTGGCGCGGTCCTGCAGCACCATGGCCTGTGTCTCGGGATGCATGAGGATGGTGCCCTCGGCGATGGCGATGCGATGGGTCTCGGCCTTGTCGGACACATCGACCATGCGCACCTCGCCCTTGGCATCCACGTGCGTCAGCTCGTCGCGGCGGGCGTCACGGGCGGGTTCGGTGGCCGCGCTGGAAGTCGGCTGCGCAGACGCGTCGGCATTGCCAGCATTCGCCGCTGCCGTGACTTTGTGGGCAGACATCGCGGCCCTGCGAGCGGCCTTGGTGGCGTCGGCGTACCTGCTCTTGGCCATATGATCATCCTCCGATTTGGGACATAAATCGTTGCGTGCCCTCAATTATCGCGTGTTCCTGCGGTTTGTGGGCCACGGCATCGCGCCAAATCGAAAGTACCTGCATATCATCACCACGGCGCAGGTCGTCGCGCACCGAATACTCGGCATCGCTAAACAGGCATGGACGCACGTTGCCATCGGCCGTCAGGCGCAGACGGTTGCAATTCGCACAAAAATGGTTGGACATGGCGCTAATAAAGCCAACCGTTCCCGCCGCGCCCGGAAAGCGCCAATAGCGCGCAGGGCCCGCGCCGGCAGGAGCGTCGTTGATGTCGAGCGGCTCGAGCTCGCCCAGTCCCCTCGCGGTGGCCCTGGCATTGATGCGCGCCCGCAGCTCGTCACTCGGCACGGTATCGCTCGCGTCCCACAGCTCGGGATTGAGCGCGGGCGCATGCGGGTCCACAGCGCAATGCGAGCTCGTGTGCTCGTCGCCGATGGGCATATATTCGATAAAGCGCAGGTGAATGGGACGGTCGAGCGTGAGCCGCGCGAGGGCCGCCACATCCTGGTTGAGCCGGCGCACAACAACGCAGTTGACCTTAACGGGCTCAAAGCCCCAAGCCAGCGCCGCGTCGATGCCGGCCATGGTCTGCTCGAGCCGACCCAGGCGCGTGATCTTTCCAAAGAGCGTAGGGTCGAGCGTGTCGAGCGAGATGTTGACGCGGTTAAGCCCGGCATCTTTGAGCTGCGGCGCCAGCTTGGGCAGCAGGGCGCCGTTGGTGGTGAGCGAGATGTCCTCGATCTGAGGGATCGCGCGGATGTCGCGAATAAGCGGAATAATACGGCGGCTGACCAGCGGCTCGCCGCCCGTCAGGCGCACGCGGCGAATGCCCTCCCCCGCCACCAAGCGCACAAAGCGGGCGATTTCCTCGGCGCTGAGTAACTCGTCGTGTGCACGGGGCGCCACGCCATCGGCCGGCATGCAGTAAATGCAGCGGAAATTGCACTTGTCGGTAACGGCAATGCGCAGGTAGTTGATATCGCGGCCAAAACCGTCATGCTGCACGTGCCCGTCCACGCAGCCCTCCCCTCACGCGGCGTTTTATTCTTCGAAAAACATAATACCCCACGAGAGAATCATGCCGACACCCGTACGACAGGACAGGTCGCTTCGAACAAGACCGGCTTTCCAAGCCCATCCTCAACACACAAACCTTGACTCTACAATCGTTGTAGGGTTTTCACTACACTGGTACGGAAACAGACCCAGCCAGAAAGCCCCACCTATGGAACACGACCTCACACGCGGCAATGTCCTTAAGACCATCGCGGTCTTTGCCCTGCCCTATATGCTCTCGTACTTTTTGCAGATGCTCTACGGCATGGCCGACCTGTACATGATGGGGCAGTTTAGCGGTGCCGCCGGCATCACCGCCGTGGGCAATGGCGCGCAGACGCTCTATATCATTACCGTGACGCTCGTGGGTCTGGCCATGGGAACGACGGTTATCGTCGGCCACGCCGTGGGCTCGCGCCGCTTCGATCGCGCCGAGACCGTCATCGGCAACACCATCACGCTGTTTATGGGTGTCTCGGTAGTGCTGGCAGCCATCCTGCTCGCACTGTGCCCACAGATCGTGGCACTTATTGGGACGCCAGCCGAGGCAGTCGAAGGAACCGCCGCCTACCTGCGCATCTGCTTTGTCGGCATTCCGTTTATCGCCGCATACAACATCCTCTCGGCCATCTTTCGCGGCCTAGGCGATTCGCGCTCGCCCATGTACGTGATCGGCGTGGCGTGCATCATCAACATCGCGCTCGATTTTCTGTTTATCGGCCACTTGGGGCTCGGCCCCGTGGGTGCGGCACTCGGCACGGTAACCGCCCAGACGGCAAGCGTTGCCCTCGCGCTCGTGTGGCTTAAGAGCCGCCGTACGAACATCCACGTTAAGCGTAGCGACCTGCGTCCCCAGCCCGAGGTGCTCGGCGGCATCCTTAAGATCGGCGTGCCCGTGGCCGTGCAGGACGGCTGCATCCAGGTGGCGTTTATGTTTATCACCGTCATCGCCAACCATCGCGGCCTGGTCGACGCCGCCGCTGTGGGCCTGGTCGAAAAGATGATCAGCTTTTTGTTCATTGTACCGAGTTCCATGGGCGCCACCGTCAGCGCACTCACGGCGCAAAACGCCGGCGCGGGCAAGGGCGACCGTGCGCGTCAGGTGCTCAAAGACGCCATGACTATCTCGGTGGTGTACGGCTGCCTGATCACGGTGCTGATGTGGCTGGTGGCGCCGGCGTTTATTGGCTTTTTTGCCAAGGACGCTGCAGTAGTCGCTGCCGGCACCGGCTATATGCGCAGCTACATTTTCGACGCGATTTTTGCCGGCATCCACATTTGCTTTAGCGGCTTTTTCGCTGCATACGGCAAGAGCTACATCGGCTTTGCGCACAACGTGCTGGCCGTGGCACTCATTCGCGTGCCGGGCGCGTGGCTGCTGTCGAACGCCTATTCCGACACGCTGTTTCCCATGGGCATCGCCTCGCCGTGCGGGTCGATTCTGTCGGCAGTCATCTGTGTTGTCGCGTTTACCGTGCTCAACCGGCGCGGGGCTTTTGACAAGTTAGCAGCGTAGCGGGGCAACGCGAAATCGCCCTCATTGACGACATCATCAGCGACGACCCCGCGACCTACGTGACGCAGATCACGATGCCGGTTTCCCCAACAAAGTAAGAACCGCCCGGAAGGCATCGCGCTTTCGGGCGGTTCTTCAATTTGACTATTGATGCCTTAAGCCTGGGGCACCTCACCGGTAGCCAAGATCTGCTCGAGCGCGTCCTCGTCCAGCACGGGCACACCCAGCTGCTCGGCCTTGGTAAGCTTGGAACCCGCTTTGGGACCGGCAACCAGATAGCTCGTCTTCTTTGATACGCTGCCCGAAACCTTGGCGCCGAGCACCTTGAGCGCCGCGCCCGCCTCGTCGCGCGTGCGGTTGACGAGCGTGCCGGTGAGCACGAAGGTCAGACCCGCGAGCGGCTGTGCGTCGGCGAGCTCGCCTGCCACGCCAGCGTCGGCTGCGGCTTGCGCGTGCGCGGCGTCCAAATCGACCTCGAGCGACAGGCCCGCCTGGCGCAGACGTTCCAGGACGGCAAGGTTCTCGGGCACGGCCAGGAACTGCTTGACGCTCGCCGCAATCTTGGGGCCGATGCCCTCGCACTCGGCAATATCCTCTTCGCTCGCCAAGATAAGCTTGTCAATCGACAGGAATCGCTCGGCGATGACCTCGCCCACGCTCTTGCCCACGTGACGGATGCCCAGGGCAAACAGCACGCGACCGAGCGGCTGACTCTTGGACTTGTTGAGCTCGGCGATGATTTTCTCGGCCGTCTTGAGGCCTACCGGAATGGGGTCGCCCTTCTTAACGCCCTTTCTGCTGTTGGAGCTGGCATAGGTGCGCCCCGTGTCCAGGCCGGCGATGTCGTCGACCGTGAGCTGGTAGAAGTCTGCGACGTCGTGAATCAGGCCGGCGGCGATCATCTTGTCGACGATCTCGTCGCCTAGGCCATCGACGTCCATGCAGCCGCGGCTCACCCAGTGGAGCAGGCGCTCCTTGAGCTGTGCGGGGCAGTCGATGGACACGCAGCGGTAAGCCACCTCGCCATCCTCGTGGACCACGGGGCTGCCGCACACGGGGCAGACCTCGGGCATATGCCAGTCGACCGAATCGGCCGGGCGCTTGTCGAGCACCGGACCCACGACCTCGGGGATAACGTCGCCCGCCTTGTGCACGATGATGGTGTCGCCCTCGCGCACGTTTTTGCGGCGGATCTCGTCGATGTTGTGCAGCGTGGCGCGCGCGATGGTGGAGCCGGCAACCGTCACCGGGTCGAACTCGGCGACCGGCGTGAGCACACCGGTGCGGCCCACCTGGATGCGAATTTCGCGCAGGATGGTCTGCTTTTCCTCGGGCGGAAACTTAAAGGCAATGGCCCAGCGTGGTGCGCGAGCGGTAAAGCCCAGGTCGAGCTGCTGCTGGAAGCTGTCAACCTTTACGACCACGCCGTCGATGTCGTAATCCAGGTCGCCGCGGTGCTCGAGCGCCTGGGCGCAGAACTCGTGGACCTCGGCCGGCGTGGCGCAACGAGCCACGTTGGGGTTGACGCTAAAGCCGGCGCTACGCAACCAGTCCAGAAACTCGCGCTGGCTGTGGACGTGCAGCGGGTCGGTATCGGCGATGGCATAGATAAAGGTGGCCAGGTCGCGGCGCGCCGTGACCTTGGGATCCTTCTGACGCAAGGATCCGGCAGCGGCGTTGCGCGGGTTGGCGAAGGGGTCGCGGCCCTCGGCATCGGCCTCTTCATTCAGACGAACAAAGCTGCCCTTGGGCATGTACACCTCGCCGCGCACTTCGATGGTGCGCTCGCGGTCGGCGCCCATGTGAGCGAGCGCCGGCTCGGACAGGTGCATGGGCACATCCTTGATGGTACGGACATTGAGCGACACGTCCTCGCCCGTGGTGCCGTCACCGCGCGTGGCGGCGCGCACAAAGGTGCCGTTTTGGTAGGTAAGCGCGACGCCCAGACCGTCGATCTTAAGCTCACAGGTATAGGTGACGCTACCGGCGCCGAGCGCATCCTCGGTGCGCTGGAGCCAAGCGTCGAGCTCGTCCAGATCCATGGCATCGTCCATGGAATACATGCGCGCCATGTGCGTGACCGGCGTAAACTGCTCGCTCACGTAGCCGCCCACGCGCTGGGTATAGCTGTCGGGCGTCACCAGGTCGGGGTAGGTAGCCTCGATTTCCTGCAGCTCAACGAGCATTTTGTCAAAGGCGGCGTCCGTGATCTCGGGCGCATCGAGCATGTAGTAGCGGTAAGCATGGTAGTCGAGCTCGTGGCGCAACTCAGCCGCGCGCGCTGCCGCCTGGGCACGGGTATCGGCCGGTGCGGCGGTATCCGTGCTCGCTGGCGTTTCGGTATCGATGTCCACGCCGTCACCAAACAGGCTCGATTGCTCCATAGCGGCACTCCTTCGCTCGATTTCAAACGGATACAAGAGTACCACCGGTCGCAATGGGGCCGAATAGCAGTCTCAAACCGCACCGAATTGGCAGCGACCGGACCAGGGTTGGACAGTTAGTTCAGATTTGTATAATTACGCGCGCCGAATCGAGCTGAAATATCGGCTTTTCGCCCCAATCAATCGTTCTGAACGGCAAATTAGGTTTGCTTCCGTCTTCGAGACACCCATCTCGGCCCGTCTTTCATTTCAAAACCGCTCAAAACACGCCTCTGACCGCACCCGTTTTATACAAATCTGAACTAACTGTCCAAGCCCTTCCGAACCATGCCCTTGCCATTTCTAAATGATCCGTTTTCCTCCGTCCCCAACGGATCAATAAGAGAAGAGGGGCTGTCCCGCGCTGGCGGAACAGCCCCTCTGGCTTCGATATGTGCGATACAGCTCGTTAGAAACCCTGACCGTAGCCTTGCCCCTGACCCTGTTGGCCCAGCAGTTCTTCCAGGTACTGGCGCAGTTGCTCGTCGGTAATGCCGCCGTTGCCGGTGTCGGTCGCGCTGTCGTTCTGCTGCTGGTTCTGCAGCTCCTCATCAGAACCCAGCTCGACCGTGACCTTTTTCTCTTCCTTGCCGCGCACGAGCGTGATCTCGACCTTCTCGCCCACCTCGTGGCTGCGCAGCGCGATAATCAGGCCATCGGCGCTCGTAATCTCATCGTCACCCAGCTTGGTGATAACATCGCCCTCTTGGATGCCAGCCTTGGCGGCAGGACCGTCCTCGACGACACTTGCCACATACGCGCCGCTATCGGTGCCGAGATTGTTAGTGCGGGCGTTGAGCGCGTTGACGCTCGAAAGCGTGGCGCCCAGGTATGGATGAACCGGCGTCTTGCCGTCGATAATCTGGTCGGCGATGTTCTTGGCATAGTTGACCGGAATGGCAAAGCCCACGCCCGAGCTGGAGCCCGAGTAGCTCTCGATAAGAGAGTTAATACCCACGAGTTCGCCATTGTCGTTAACGAGCGCGCCGCCGGAGTTGCCCGGGTTGATGGCGGCATCGGTCTGGATCATGTTGGCGTAGATGGTGTTGCCGCTGGTAGAACTCATGGCCGTGGAGCGATACAGCGCCGACACAATGCCCGTGGAGACAGATTGCTCGTTGCCGAACGGCGAGCCGATCGCCATGACCCACTCGCCCACGTTGAGCTTGGAGGAATCACCAATCTCGATCGGCGTGAGCTTGGAGGCGTCAGCATCCTTGAGCTTGATGACGGCCAGGTCGCTCGAGGCGTCGTTGCCCACGAACTCGGCCTCGTAGGTGGTACCGTCGTCCATGGTAACCACGTACTGGTCATAGCCATCGACCACATGGTTGTTGGTGAGGATGTGGCCCTCGGTATCGAGCACCACGCCCGAACCGACGCTGCCCGAACCATCCGACTCGTCGGCAGACTGCGAAAGCGAGCCATTCTGGCTACCGCTCGAAGTGGCGGTGATGGAAACGACGGAGGGCAGGGCCTTGGCAGAAACGGCCTCGGCAAGCGTGGTGTCCTCGGAGTCGATCGTAATCTTTTGCGTCGATGAACCCGAAGCACCCGCCGTCACGACATTCTTTCCGCCGCCAATGTTGAGCGTTCCACTCATAATGAGCGCGATGACCAGCAGGGCGCCGCAGGCGCAGCCGGCGAGCGCCGTAATAAAGATCGGCAGCTTTTTGGTCTTGGTCTTGACCACCGTGTGCTTGTTTACAACCTGCTGACCGCCCAGCGGCTGGCCGGTCTGTGTGTCGTAGGCCTGTACGTAGGGAATGTTGCCGTCGGCAGGCGTCGACTCCACCTGCACGCGCGGCTGCTGCTGGGTCTCGCCGGCGTTGCCCGCATCCTGGGGACGCTGGGAATCGTTCTCGCTCATAGCTGCGATCCTTTCGTCTAATAACCAAAGGCCCGCCAAACATGTGGCGGGCCATCATTGTTCACGTTGAGTTGTACCCCAATATGCGGGCGAACGTGTATGAGAACGCAATCTTTAAGGAATGCTTAAGTTCTGCTGCAAACTCGAAAGGGATCCACGCATGCGGCAAAACCACCACGAAGGCGCCTGCCCCCTTTGCGGTGAAAAGCTAGTCCTTAAACAGATAACCCACGCCACGGACGGTGGTAATGTGCGCCGCGATCTGCGGGCCCACCTTGGAGCGGATGCGTCGAATGTGCACGTCGACGGTGCGCGTGCCGCCGCAGTACTCAAAGCCCCACACGCGGTGCAGCAGCACCTCGCGGCTGTAAGCACGGTTGGGATGCGTCGCCAAAAAGCTCAGCAGCGAGTACTCCATCAACGTCAGGTCGATGGGCTCGTCGTCGAGTGTCACCTGGTAGGTAGCCAGGTTAATCTCGAGATTATCGATGTTGAGCACATCGTCGGCGGCGACGGTCTCCTCCTCGCCCATCAGGCGCTGCGCACGAGCCTTGAGCTCGTTGGGCGTCGCCGTGGGGCATACAAAGTCGGCATGCGCGTGATTGGGCAGGCGCAGGGTGCCGAGCGCCTCGTCGTCGACGATTACCAACATGGGAACGCCGCCGCGGTCGTCGAGCCATTTGGCAATCTGATCGATGCGGTCGCTGCGGATGCCATCGGAATCGAGGATCAGCAGGTCAAAGTCATGCGACGCAGTCGGCGAATCGGGGGTTGCCAGGCTCACCTCGACACCCAGGGTGGTCGTCAAGCTGCGGGCAAACTCGTGGAAGCGCGTCGTGCGCGCCATGAACAGGGCACTCTTTTCGGACATATCGACCTCCAAGGAAATGAGCTCAATCGTACTGGAACGAACCAGCGCGATTAGGAGTTCGCCAGATAATGCTTGATCTCCCACTCGGTAATCGTGGACTCAAACTTATGCCACTCGTCGCGCTTCTTTTTGAGGAAGAAGCTGTGGATGTGCTCGCCGAGGGCATCCTTCATAAACTGCGAGTCCTCAAACACGTCGAGCGCCTCTTTGAGCGAGCGCGGCAGCGGCGTATAGCCGGCCTCGACCATCTGACGGTCGGTAAGCTTGAGCGTCTCGGCCGTTGCCTCGGGCGGGAGCTCCAGCTTGCGCTCGATGCCGTCCAGACCAGCCGCCAGCGTGACGGCGTTGACCAGGTACGGATTGGCCATGGGATCGGGACTGCGCAGCTCGATGCGTGTGGACAGCTGCTTGCCGGGCTTGTAGACCGGGATGCGGACCATGCTCGCGCGGTTGCGCAGGCCCCACGTAGCGTACTGTGGCACGGAGTCGCCGCCCGTGGTGATGCGCTTGTACGAGTTGACCGTGGGGTTGGTGATGGCGCTGATCTCGCGCGCGTGTGCCAGAATGCCGGCCATATAGTGCTTGGCGATATCGGAGAGGCGGTACTTCTCGTCGTCCTCGCCCCAAAAGACGTTGTTGCCGTCGTGGTCGAACAGCGACTGATGCAAAAACATGGCGCTGCCGTCCTCGCCCGCCAGCGGCTTGGGCATAAAGGAGGCGTGGCAACCGCTCTCGTAGGCCTGCTGCTTAATGATGAGTTTGGCCGTGGTGATGGCGTCGGACATGCTCAGGGCCTCGGCGTGACGCAAGCTAATGCCGTGCTGCGAGCGGCCGGCGGCGTGGAAGGTGTACTCCACGGGCACGGACATCTTCTCGAGCGTGAGCACCGTATTGCGGCGCAGGTCGCGAGCGGCATCGCTCACCGAAAGGTCGAAGTAGCCCACGTTGTCGAGCGGCTCGGGGGTGTGCTCGTCGGGGAAGTAGTAATACTCCAGCTCGGCACCCACGTTGAGCAGGTAGCCGGCCTTCTCGGCCTTATAGAACATGCGGCGCAGGGCGTCGCGCGGGTCGCCGGCAAACGGCTTGCGATCGGGAGTGCACACATCGCAGAACACGCGGGCGACGCCGTTATGGCTCGGGCGCCACGGCAGGATCTGGAAGGTCGAGGCGTCAGGGAACGCGAGCATGTCGGCTTCCTCGGGCGTGGCAAAGCCCTCGATGGCGGAGCCGTCAAAGCCAATACCCTCCTCAAAAGCGACCTCGAGGTCTTCGGGGCTAATGGCAAAGTTCTTGAGGCGGCCGAGAATGTCGACAAACCACAGACGCACAAAGCGGATGTCACGCTGCTCTACGGAACGGAGTACGTAATCGATGTTCTGCTGGTTCATGTCGCTCCCCTTTCTTTCGGGCGGGTTTCGACTGGTCTATATCGCAGATACTATCGCAGAAAAATGTTTCCGCAGGGTTAAAGCGTATCAAGCGCCCAAAAAACGTGCGCGAACAGGCAGTTACGAACGAGCGGCTAGCGCGAGGTCGAAGCGCGGTGTTCGATGTGGCCGGGAACCTCGATGCGCTTAGGGGCGAGCTTTGCGGCATCGCCCACGGTGGTGGTAACAACGTCGATACGCTCGGAGAGGCGATCGACCACGCGCTCGGCGATGGTGAGGGTGTCCTGCGCGGCCGTGGTAACTCCACCAAAGAGCACATGGTTCCAGGGATAGTCGTCAAACGTCGCGATCTTGAGCCCCGCCGGCAGCGAGGGGCCAAGCTGCGCCAGCGCCTCGGTAAGGCTCAGGAAAACCAGGCCGTTGACGGCAATGAGGCCGAGCTTTTTGCCTGCATAGCCGCGGATAGTCTCGTCCAAGCGACCGACGCCCGTGGCACCGCCATCGGCCAAGGTGATAACCTCGCCGGCAAGGCCGCGGCGCGAAAGCTCGTCGGTAAAGGCCTCGGCGCGCTCGCGACGGACGGGGCTGTCGTCGCTTGCCTCGGTGAGCAGGCACAGGTGCTCGCTGCCAGCGGCGATCAAGGCGTCTACCAAGCCGGCGACCAGCTCACGGTTGTTAGATGTCACCAGATCGACACCGCCGTCGGCAACGTCGCGGTCGAGCAGCACAACGGGCAGGCGTCCCGCTGCCGCGGCGATTGCCTCGTCGTTACCACCGCAGGTATTGACGACCAGGCCGTCCACGCCAGCGTCGATAAGCCTGGTGAGCGACTCGGCCTCCTTGGCGGGATCGTTGCCGCTAATGGCTGTCATGAGCGAGCAGCCGCGCGCGGCGGCGCTGGCGGAAAGGCCCTCGAGCATGGCGCTGGAGAACGGGTTGGCGATGTCGGCCAAGATCACGCCGATGAGGTTGGTACGCGAGCTGCGCAGATTGCGCGCGGCGGCACGTGGGCGATAGCCGGTACGCTCGATAACCTCCGCAATGCGAGCACGGGTTTCCTCGGTCATTTGCCCGGGGCGGTTATTGAGATAGCGCGAGACCGTGGCCGGGCTCACACCCGCCTCGACGGCAATGTCCTTGATTCTCATCTGCGCCATAGCGCACCCCGTTTCCCCATTGTCGGCAGTCTGAGCCATTTTAGGCATTTTTTAAAATTCTCGGTTGCAAAACGCTGTAGGTGAGCAGCATCGTTTTTGCGTCTCGAGCAGATGCGATAATGGGCTAGATAGCCGAGTCTTTGGACAGCTCAAAATAATCGGGATGTAAGGCGATAACCGGACCTTGCTCTTCGGGCATCAGGTGCAGGTGTGTCTCGGCCAGATAGCTCGCCGCGTCGGTATCGCCCCTCTTAATGGCCTCGAGAATCCGGCGATGATGCCGACGAATCGGCTCCCAATCTAGATCCTGCGACACCATACGCAACCAGTTGTATCGCTCAAAATGCGTATTGACGCTCTTCATCCAATCCCACAACATGTGACGGCCGGCAATCTCAAAACACGTCTCATGGAACAGGTTGTCCAGGTCAAAGAAACGACGCGTTTCGCCATGGTCGAGCGACTCGGACTCGGCAAGAATCTGATCGAGCCGATGCTTTTGCTCGGGCGTGGCGACCGAGCAGCATTTAATGAGTACGCTTCGCTCGAGTTTCTCGCGCAAGAAACAGGCGTTCTCGGCGCGCTCCATGCTGATCTTAGAGACGTAGGTGCCGCTTTTGGGACGCGTTTCCACCAGCTCCTGCTCACGCAGGCGCACAAAGGACTCGCGAATGGGCGTACGCCCGATTCCCGTCTCCTTTTCCAGACCAATCGCCGAAAGGCGCGTGCCGGGCTTGAGCTCGGCATAGATGATCTTGGAGCGCAGTGCATTGTATGCCTGATCTTGCAAGCTTTGATTATGCTGGTGCTGTTCCATAAAGCCCTCGGATAAACCCTCGGTTAGTCGAATACCACCATGCAATACTATCGCATCGACACGCCCCAGCTCCCAATCAGTCTTTTTGGGACGGGGCTCTTTTAGCTACCCTAGCCCGCAGATCGGCCCCTTGCCACAAAAGTGGCCCATCTACTACGTTAACACGGATAGCCTCGGCCATACCAAAAACTGTGAAAACAAAACCGCAGGTAGGCAGCTTGTCGATTTTCGAAAAAGCCGACTATGGTTGACCCCTGAGGCTTAAACGTAGTAGATAGGCCCTTTTCGTGGCGCAGCACTACTGCACCCCAAATTGGCACCCCGAGCCTGTTATAAGTTGCTGTGAAATACGGACGGTTGATGATCAAGGCGCGCTATGCGGGTTGCTATAGCTCGAACGTCCCACGTCCGATGCACCAAAGCGTTTGCGACAGCTTCGCAAAACGCCTCGAGAGGAATTCGATCGGTTTGGACGCGCTCCATCCCTTCGATACGTTCATAACGGTAGTAGCGTGCAAACATAGCCACCGCCCTGTCCACCTGCTCAATTGCGGATATATTTGTCGCCGCCTCGCGATCCAAGATCACATCCTCGGTATCACCAAAACGGACGCAGTCGATGCCCGGAAAATCATTCTTATCCGCCAAAATCGCCGCAGCGTTGGTATAGCCATCTTTGCCGAGCAAGCGAAGCGTGCGCATAATATCCGGCGTTAGCTCAGAAATGCCGAGATGTTCAACACACTTATGCTCGAGCGTGTGAAAACTCAAGTCCTGGCGAGCCAACGTGAGCGCGTCGAACGTTACGTTGCTGCCTTCGAGCGTCAGCCTGCCATACTCAAACCGGTCGACCTCCACCGTTGCCGAATCGTTTCGCCTGTAGGCCTTCAAGATATAAGACGAAAACCGTTTGCGTACTGATTTATCCGAGACGCAAACGGTTTTCGTCTTGATTTGCGTACGGAATTAAGACGCATAATTTCGCTTTCGTATGGCTCAATCGATCACGATACGATGTATCTGCACCTGGCCTACAACCGCAACATGATTGTGGAAGGCACACAGACAAAAGGCATTTAAGGCTCGGCAATGATCTTTCTATGATAAAACGCAAGCGGCGGCCGCCCAAACACGGGACGGCCGCCGCTTGCGTTTTATCAAATGGTGCAATGGGGTCAGGTTCACATGCACCAACTTGGTGCAAAGTAACCTGTCCCCATACGCCAAGGGGTTGACTAGAGCTCGCAGGCGACCTTGTAGCCATCGCCGATGGCGTCGCGAATGTTGCCGCACTTGTTGGCATCGCCCAGCACGTGAGTGGTAACGCCGGCTGCAGCCAGGTCGTCGGCCAGCTTGGTATTGGGACGATAGCCCATAGCAAGCACCAGCGTATCGGCACCGGCGATGGTGTGGATCTCGCCGTCCTTCTCGTAGCTGATAGTATCCTCGGTAATCTCGGTCACCTTGGCCTCGGTCAGCACGTGAACGCCCTTTGAGAGCATGCGCGTGATGAGCACCGCGCGACCGGCACCACCCTCGTTGGCGGCGAGCGTCTTGGTCATCTCGATGACGGTGACGTCGCGGTTGGCCGGCGACAGGTCGTTGACCAACGGGGCCAGGTAATCGGCCGTCTCGCAGCCAACGGTGCCGCCACCCACGATGACGATCTTCTTGCCCGGGAAAGCCTTGCCGCCCAACAGGTCGTCAGCCGTCATAACCTGCTTAAAGCCCTGCATGAAGGCCGGGGCGATAGGCTCGGCGCCATAGGCCAGGACGACCTCGTAGTCGGCGTAGTCACGCTGAATGTCCTCGGCAGTAAGCTCGGTGCCAAAGACGCACTTTACCCCGGCCTCGGCCAGGCGACGGTACTGATACTTGATCACGCGGGTGAGTTCCTGCTTTGCCGGCGGAACGGCTGCGATGCGCATCTCTCCGCCCGGCTCGTCCTGCTTATCCACGAGCACCACGTTATGACCGCGTTTGGCGGCAATGTAGGCTGCCTCCATACCCGCGGGACCGGCGCCCACAACCAGTACGTTCTTGGCCTCGGCGGCAGGCTCGTAGCCAGCCTCGTCGCGCTCCACGTCCGGGTTGACGGTGCAGGAGATGCGCTTGCCAAACATAATGCCGTTCAGGCAACGCAGGCAACCGATGCAGGGACGGATCTCGTCGGCGTTGCCAGCGGCTGCCTTGTTGCAGAACTCGGCATCGCACAGATTGGCGCGGCCCATCATACAGATGTCGGCCGCGCCGTCCTCGATCAGCTCCTCGGCGATCCAGGCCTCGTTAATGCGTCCGACGGTGGCGACGGGAATGTTGACGTGCTTTTTGATCTCGCGCGAGCAGGCGGCGTGCGAGGCCTGCTGCGTGCCGGCGGCGGGAATCGCGGAGCCGCGCTTGATGGTGGTGCCGCCCGACACGTGAATCATGTCGACGCCGGCCTTTTCCAAGCGACGCGAGACGTAGATCATGTCGTTGAGGGTCAGGCCGCCATCGGTGTACTCATCGCCCGAGATGCGGACGTCGATGATAAAGTCCTTGCCGCAGCGCTCGCGAATCTCGGCGATGACCTCGAGCAAGAAGCGCATACGGGCGTCGAGCGAGCCGCCGTACTCGTCGGTACGCTTGTTGTAGAGTGGAGTCAAAAAGCCGCCGAGCATGCCGTGGGCATGTGCCGCATGGACCTCGACGCCATCGACACCGGCCTTCTGCATACGCACGGCAGCGTCACCAAACTGATGCGTGAGCTCGTGAATCTCATCGACCGTGATAGGACGCGGTGCCTCGCGGGCATAGGACGGACCCACAAAGGACGGAGCGATCAGGCGCGGCGTGCCCGGAATGTTAAAGGCCATGTAGGCGGGGTGGAAGAGCTGCGGCATGATCTTGCAGCCATACTCGTGGACGGCCGCTGCGAGCTTTTTCCAGCCGGGGATAAACGTGTCGTCGTAGCAGCACATGTCACCCGGCAGATAGGTATAGGTAGGCTCAACCGTCACGACCTCGGTAATGATGAGGCCCACGCCGCCCTTGGCGCGTGCACGGTAATGATCGACCAAGTCGTCGGTCACATAGCCGTGATCGGCTAGGTTGGTAGATACCGGCGGCATAAAGACGCGGTTCTTGACCTCGGTCGTACCGACCTTGATCGGGCTAAAGAGCATCGGGTAGGCACAGGACTCCATACAGGGTTCCTTTCGTTTGAGCCGCTCGGCGGCAGTTGCTAACACACCTATCGTATCAGCGACCGCCGTATCCGCAATCATACATGCCCAAGCGCCGTTCGACTAATGAATACCGCGGCCCAGGTCTTCGGCGATTTTGTCCACGCCCTTAAGTGCGGCACACGTCTTTTTGTTGGAGCAATGTCCTGTGCAAACGCCACCCTGAGCACAGTCGGCGCAGGTGCCCTTGCGGTAGATGCGCACGCATACCGCGACAAACGCAATACCGATAACAGCCAGAACAACAATATCGATAGGTGCCATAGCAAGCCTCCTCTAGTTAACCATCACTTACTTTACCCCATTTTCCACCTGCCAAAAAGGGACAGGTTTATTTTGGTCGGTTTTATCTGCGGAAACGCCACATCTCCCCCATTACGCCAAAAAGCCCGAGTGTCGCTGGGACACCCGGGCTTGTGGAAAGGGGCTAATCCTTATTCGGACTTAAGCGGAAACTGCGGCGGAAGCAGTGTTGGTCTCGTCCTCGTCGGTCCATGCATGCGCAGGGATAGGGCGAAAGATCTGGAAGAGCATCGCAACCAGCAGAACGATGGCCACAATCGTCCAGATACCAAACTGTCCCAACACAAACAGGTTGTAGAACTGGTTGATGAACAGGCCGATCACCCAAGCGAAGGCGCACTCGTAACCGATGGCAATCGCGGTCCACTTGCCGGAGTCCATCTGGTTGCGGATAGTACCCATGGCGGCAAAACACGGAGCGCACAGCAGGTTGAACGCGCCAAAGGCAACGCAAGCGCCCATGGTGGGGAACATACCGGCAAACGCAGTCCACAGGCTCGGGTCGGTCTCGGCGGCGTCAGCCACGGACAGCAGCGAGCCGGCGGTGGCGACGACGTTCTCCTTAGCCACAAGGCCCGAGACGGTCAGCGCAGTTGCCTGCCAGGTGCTAAAGCCGAGCGGAGCGAAGATCCAAGCGACCAGGTTACCGAGCATGGCAAGCACGGAGTAGTCCATGAACTCCTCGGAGATGCCGTCCATTGCAGGCAGGAAGCCAAAGGAACCGTTGTAGCTTCCAAAGTTGGAGAGGAACCAAACAACGACGGTGGATGCGAAGATGACCGTGCCGGCCTTCTTGATAAAGGCCCAGCAGCGCTCCCACACGTGCAGTGCCCAAGAGCGGATCGCCGGGAAGTGGTAGGCAGGAAGCTCCATAACGAACGGCGTCGGGCGACCGGCGAAGAGCTTGGTCTTCTTGAGCATAAGGCCCGAGGCGATGACGGCGAAGACGCCCAGGAAGTAGAAGAGCGGGCTGATCCACGCCGCGGTGGTGGAAGAATCGCCGATGATGGAACCCATGAGCAGGGCGATGATCGGCAGCTTGGCACCACAGGGAATAAACGTGGTGGTCATGACCGTCATGCGGCGGTCCTTCTCGTTCTCGATGGTCTTGGTGGCCATGACGCCGGGGACGCCGCAGCCCGAGGACACGAGCATGGGGATAAAGGACTTACCGGACAGGCCAAAGCGGCGGAACACGCGGTCCATGATGAAGGCGACGCGGGCCATATAGCCGCAGTCCTCCAGGAAGGACAGCATCACAAAGAGCAGGAACATCTGCGGGACGAAGCCGAAGATAGCGCCCAAACCGCCGACGATGCCGTCGCAGACCAGCGAATCGACCAGGCCGCCGTCCTCGGTGCCACCCGCCACAAGGGCATCGTGCACCACGGTGGTGATACCCGGGACATAGGGGCCGTACTGCGCCGGGTCAACCGAGTCGGCATCGTCGCCCGCAGCCTCGACAGCTGCGTCGTAGGCGTCGCGACCCTGGCCGAGCACGTACCAGCCGTCGGTGCCAAAGAGCTGGTCGTTGGTGAAGTCGGTCACCGTGCCACCTAAGGTGGAAACGGCGATGTAGTACACGCAGAACATGATGACCACAAAGATCGGCAGGCCCAGGATACGGTTGGTAACCACACGGTCGATCTTCTCGGAGGTGCTCATCTTGGCCGGAGCCTTGGTGAGGCACTCGTCGATGATGTGCGCGATGACGCCATAGCGCTCACCGGTGATGATGGACTCGGCATCGTCATCGCAGTCCTGCTCGCACTGGGCGACCAGCTCTTCCACGCGAGCGGCCTTCTCCTTGGTGAGGTTGATGAGCTTGCAGGCGTCCGCATCACGCTCAAACAGCTTGACCGCGTAGTAGCGGCGCTTGTTGGCGGGAACGCTCGCCGGCAGGTTGTTCTCGATGTGGTCCAGAACGTCCTCGATGGAGGAATCGAACTTGTGCTCCGGCACCTGGCCCTTGGAAGCAGCGGACTTCTTAACCTGCTCGAACAGCTCCTTAATACCCTTGTTCTTAAGGGCCGAAATCATCATGACCGGACAGCCGAGCTTCTTGGAGAGCTTGTCCGTGTCGATCTTGTCGCCGTTCTTCTCGACCAAGTCGGCCATGTTGAGGGCGACGACCACGGGCAGGCCGGTCTCGATAACCTGAAGCGCCAGGTACAGGTTGCGCTCGAGGTTGGTGGCGTCGACCACCTGAACGACGACATCGGGCTCGCCGCTCATGAGGTAATCGCGCGAGCATTGCTCCTCGGGGCTGTAGGGGGAAAGCGAGTAGATGCCGGGGAGGTCCGTGATGGTAACGTTCTTGTCGCTTAGGAGCTTGGCCTCCTTTTTCTCAACCGTGACGCCGGGCCAGTTGCCAACGTAGCCGTTGGCGCCGGTGATCAGGTTGAAAAGCGTGGTCTTGCCGCAGTTGGGGTTACCCGCCAGCGCGACATGGATCTGAGAATCCGCCATTCAATCCTTCTTCCTTGTGCGCCCGCGCTGCTTTCTCCGCGCAGGCTGGATAATGTGCTTCAAAGTTTCTGTATTAAGTTAGAAGTATCTAACTTTATCTGCAGAAATTTACGTCGTGGGCCCTTACTGGACCTCGACGACGGCCGCCTCCTCCTTGCGGATGGAAAGCTCGTAGCCGCGCACGTTGATCTCGACCGGATCACCGAGCGGTGCAACCTTCACGACCTTGAACGAAGTGCCCTTGATGAGCCCCAGGTCCATAAGGTGGCGGCGAAGTGCGCCCTCACCGTGAAGCTTGACGATGGTAGAGCTCTCGCCCACCTTAACGTCACCCAACGTCTTCATCCTCTTATCCCCCTTTCGGTTTTTATGAAATGCTGCAGATTAACCGACGGTCATGATGTGCATGGCAACCTTGGAATCGATGCCAAAGCGTGAGCCCAGCACCGTGACGATGATATTGGCGCCACTCGAGCTCACCACGTGGATCTCGCTGCCCTCGACAAAGCCGAGGTCCTTGAGGTGGTGCTTTATGTCCTCATTGCCCTTTACACGAGACACGTGCACGGTTTCGCCCGCTTTTACCATCGAAAGCGGCATGGCCGGCATCTGCGGTCCGCAAGACATGAGTGAGCTCCTAACATCGGTTCGTCCTCAACATCGACGCGATAAAAGTTAACCGCATCTATGTTCGAACTAGTAAACTAACACACGGTTAACTTTTTGGAAAGGATCTCTATTCAGTTTTCGAAAAAGTTTCCCATATTAAACAAAGGCACCGCAAAGACGGTCTCTTTGCGGTGCCTTGTCATACCGATGTATGCAACAGAGGGGACTCTCCCCTTTTTACATTGTTCCGCTTAGAGTGAGAGATTTCTGATCGACGTGACGCACGAGGCCTCATCCACGCCCGAAACACGAAAGACGATGCTCTCACCGCACTCACCATAGAGGGCCATGAGTCCCATGATATCGCGGCCATCCGTGTGGCGATCGCCGATGCTGACCGACACGTCACTACGATGCTTGGCGATAATGTCATAGAGAAGCGCAACCGGGCGGGCATGTAGTCCCAACGGATCTTTAATCGTCTTTGTAAACTCGACCATGTCCCCTCCCGCAGCATCGCACATTTGGCCGGCCAAACCCAGCCACGTGGTAGTTATTGTAGCGTTAGATGCTTGTCGAGAGCGGGACGGAAACCACATCCCACTTCGAGTGTCAACGATGGGGCACAGTTTCCGTTAGACAGCTCAACCGGAAACTGTGCCCCATTATTTTGCCGAATTCTGGGCCGCGCTTTCCCAGAGGGCCCCCTTTGGGAAAGCGCGGCCCATTCTGGACGCAGATTCCGGGACGCACTTTCCGCGACGTCCGGTCACCCTATGCCCTCGCAACGCCCGCGCATAAAAAACGAGGGGAGGCACGCGTCCTTCCCTCGTTAGAGACAATATGTAGCCGCTCGCCTACATCAAGCGCAGGCTGACGTCCTTGAGCTGGGCGCCGGAAACGGCACTCGGGGCGCCCGACATGAGGTCGGAGCCGCTGGCCGTCTTGGGGAACGCCATGACGTCGCGGATGGAATCGGAGCCAGTAAGCAGCATGCACACGCGGTCCAGACCCAGGGCAAAACCACCCATCGGGGGCGCACCAAACTTGAGCGCCTCCATGAGGAAGCCAAACTGCGACTCGGCGCGCTCCTCGGTAAAGCCCAGGAGCTTGAGCATGGACATCTGCATCTCGGCGTTATGGATGCGCATGCCACCGCCGCCGGCCTCAAAACCGTCCATGACAAAGTCGTAGGTGCAGGAACCGGCAGCCAACGGGTCGGCCTCGATCTTGGCGATGTCGGTCTCGGTCGGCAGAGTGAACGGCTGGTGCTCGGCTGCATAGGCCTTGCGGTCCTCATCCCAGTGGAACAGCGGGAAGTTGACGACCCACAGGAAGTCGTGACCCTCGCGTTTGATCTCGAGTGCGTTGGCCATGTGAGAGCGCATGCCGCCCAGGATCTCGTCAGAAAGCAGGCGCGGGCCGGCGGCGAACATCACGAGGTCGCCAGGCTCGACGTTCATGCGCTCGCGCAGAGCCGCCATCTCCTCGTCCGAGAAGAACTTGACGATGGGGCTGTTGATGGAGCCGTCCTCGCGGAAAGCGATCCAGGCCAGACCCTTGGCGCCAAACGTGGAGGCCACGCCGGCGAGCTTATCGATCTTGGCACGTGCCCAGGCACCGGCGCCCTTGGCGTTGATGGCCTTGACGACAGAGCCCTCCTCGTTTGCGGCAGTCGCAAAGACCTTGAACTTGGAGTTGGCAAAGATGTCGGTCAGATCGACCAGATGCATGCCATAGCGGGTATCGGGCTTGTCGGAGCCATAGGTGTCCATGGCCTCCCAGTAGTCCATGCGACGCAGCGGCGTGGGCATCTCGACACCCATGCGACCGAAGGCGTCGGCCAGGACCTCTTCGAGTGCGCTCATGACGTCGTTCTGGTCCACGAAGGACATCTCGATATCGACCTGGGTGAACTCGGGCTGACGGTCGGCACGCAAGTCCTCGTCGCGGAAGCACTTGGCAACCTGGTAGTAGCGCTCGACGCCACCGACCATGAGCAGCTGCTTTAGGAGCTGCGGGGACTGCGGCAGGGCGTAGAAGTTGCCCGGCTGAATACGGCTGGGAACGATGAAGTCGCGGGCGCCCTCGGGCGTAGACTTGAACAGGGAGGGCGTCTCGACCTCCATGAACTCACGGTTGTGCAGCGCCTCGCGAATGGCAAAGGTGAAGTCGGAGCGCAGCTTGAGGTTGGCCATCATCTCGGGACGACGGAGGTCCAGATAGCGATAGCGCAGACGGGTGTCCTCGCTGGTCTCGATGCCGTCCTCGATCTGGAACGGCGGAGTAACGGACGTGTTGAGCACCTCGGCGTGGTCGGTCAGGACCTCGATCTCGCCGGTCGCGAGCTTGGCGTTGGTGGTTTCCTCGCCACGGGCGCGCACGACGCCGTGAATCTTGATGGGCCACTCGGGACGCATGGTCTCGGCGATCTTAAAGGCATCGCCGTCGGAGTGCTCGGGGTCGAAGGTAAGCTGCGTGATGCCCTCGCGGTCGCGAAGGTCGCAGAAGATAAGGCCGCCGTGGTCGCGGCGACGGCTCACCCAACCGGTGAGGGTGACCTCTTCGCCCACGTTCTCGCGGCGAAGCTCGCCGCAGGTACGGGTGTGCATGGAATGCTCGTCGATGGGACGGGTCTGGCTCATACCAGTGATCCTCCTTTATGGATCTGTGCCGCCCCGTGTCGTTCCGGGCGGCGTCGTACAGATTTGCCCAGCCTGCGTAAACCGCGCAGCCGGACATGGCGTTCTATCTTATCGCACCCGCGCCGATGTACCGCGAAAAAGTGACTCCCGCTCAAAGACTTGACGGAGACGAAACAATTGGCGCGGCCTGGCCGTCGCCAAGGCGCGCCGCGTGCGACAATGTGCCTACAACACAACCGCACTCGGAAAGGCCCACCATGACTGCACGCCTCATCGTTATGGATATCGATTCCACGCTCATCAACCAGGAGGTCATCGACCTGTTGGGCGAGGAAGCAGGCGTGGGCGGGCAAGTTGCGCGGATCACCGAACGCGCCATGCGCGGCGAGCTCGACTTTAAGCAGGCGCTCGAGGAGCGCGTGGGGCTGCTTGCCGGCCTGGACGAGAGCGTTTTCGAGCGCACTTTTGAGCGCGTGACGTTTACCCCCGGCGCACTGGAGCTTGTGCGCTCGGCGCACAGCAAGGGCTGGAAGGTCGGCGTGGTAAGCGGCGGCTTCCACGAGGTCGCCGACAAGATCGTAGCTGCCGCGGGCATCGATTTTTGCCTGGCCAACCGCCTGGAGGTCGTAGACGGCAAGCTCACGGGCAAGCTGGCGGCAGACATTGTGACCAAGGA
This sequence comes from Collinsella sp. HCP28S3_E12, assembly GCF_052065595.1. Taxonomy (NCBI): domain Bacteria; kingdom Bacillati; phylum Actinomycetota; class Coriobacteriia; order Coriobacteriales; family Coriobacteriaceae; genus Collinsella; species Collinsella sp. HCP28S3_E12. The sequence continues at coordinate 2,930 of NZ_JBQHTS010000022.1, read as the reverse complement.
ATCCAAGCTTATCCAGCTACTGGATTGGGCGGTTGAGTGCGGTGTCGATATGGCCCATACCGTGGCGATCGGCGACGGCGCCAACGACATCCCCATGATTCAGGCCGCGGGCACGGGCATCGCATTTTGCGCCAAGCCCAAGATGCGCGAAGCCGCCCCGTTTGCCATCGACGAGCGCAACCTGATGCTCGCCATGGACATCATCCTGCGTGACTAGCCGATCCATCTAACAACAGAATCAAATCTCCTATATCTAGTTTCCGAACAATTTTGTCTTAGTGTTCGGAAACATACCCTTTGAGTGCTAGACTTTGCGCCGTCGAAGGGAACTTATATGGATAAGCGAGATCTAGAGCAGCTGCTGAGCGATGTTGCCGACGGAGCAGTCACCCCCGCCGACGCCCTTACGCGCATCCAAACGGCGCCAACCGCCGATCTGGGTTTTGCGCAGCTCGATCTTTCGCGCGGGGTGCGCCAGGGGGCCGGTGAGGTTGTCTACGGCGCCGGTAAAACCGCCGAGCAGATTGCAGCCATTATCAAAGCGCTGCGCGATGCCGGCCAGGAGCGCACCCTGGTTACGCGCCTGGATGCCGAAAAAGCAGCCCGCACCTCGGAGCTTCTCGACAACGGGATCGACCTGGGATATGTCCCGAACGCCCAGCTCGCCCTCGTGGGCGGCAAGCCCTCCCCTACCGGTAACGGACGCATCATTGTCGCCTGCGCCGGCACGAGCGACTTGCCCGTCGCCGAAGAAGCCGCGTTGACGGCCGAGTTCTACGGCAACGAGGTCGACCGCCTCTACGACGTAGGTGTCGCCGGCCTGCACCGTCTGCTCGCGCATGCCGAGGAACTTGCCCAGGCACAGGTGGTCATCGCCATTGCCGGCATGGAGGGCGCGCTGGCGAGCGTTATCGGCGGTCTGGTAAGCTGTCCGGTCATCGCCGTTCCCACCAGCGTGGGCTACGGCGCGAGCTTTGGTGGCATAGCCGCGCTGCTCGCCATGCTCAACTCCTGCGCCAGCGGCGTTTCGGTCGTCAATATCGACAATGGCTTTGGTGCCGCCTACCAGGCAAGTCTTATCAATCATCTGAGCGCCGGAACACCCTGCGCCCGTTAAGGAGCATTCCATGTCCAACCATCAGCATACGCTTATCATCGACGGCACCTCGGGCATCAGCGGCGATATGACCGTCGCGGCCCTGCTCGACCTGGGTGCCAGCGAGGAGCACCTGCGCGAACAGCTCGCCACGCTGCCGGTCGGCGGCTTTGAGATTGCCGTTACACGCGTAAACAAGCATGGCATCGACGCCTGCGACTTTGACGTTCAGCTGGCAGAGGAGCTCGAGAACCACGACCACGACATGGCCTGGCTCTTTGGCAACGAAACAGCTGCCGAGCACACGCACGAGCATGAGCACCACCATCATGACCATGGCGGGCATGAACACGAACACTGCCACGAGCATACGCACGAGCATGACCATGAGGCCCACGGCCATGGCCACGAGGACCATCACCACGCCCACCACCATCACCACCGCTCTTTGGCGGACGTCACCGCCATCATCGACGGCTCACAGCTAAGCGATGGCGCCAAGCGTCGTGCCCTCGCCATCTTTACCGCGCTCGCTGCTGCCGAGGCCAAAGCTCACGGCAAAACGCCCGACACCGTCATGTTCCACGAGGTGGGCGCCATCGACTCCATCGTCGACGTCTGCTCGGTCGCCATCTGCCTCGACGACCTGGGCATTGAGGATGTTGTGGTCGAGTCGCTCTCCGAGGGCCACGGAACCATCCGCTGCGCCCACGGCCTCATGCCCATTCCCGTCCCCGCTGTCGTCAACCTGTGCCAGGCAGGCAATATCGCCCTCACGCCTGCACCGGTCGCCGGCGAGCTCGTGACGCCAACGGGCGCCGCCATCGTCACCGCGCTGCGCACGTCCGACCAACTGCCCTCACGCTACCACATCGAAGCCGTCGGCTACGGCGCCGGCAAACGCCCCTACGAGGGTTGCTCCGGCACGCTCCGCTGTCTGCTCGTTCACGCGGACGCATAGCCATGGATGCCCGCAAGGCAAAAAGCCGCGCTGCCATCGTTGCGGCGTTCTCCGAGCTCCTGCGCGAAGAGGACTACGGCAAGATTGCCGTCGGCGACATCATCGCTCGCGCCCATGTGGGTCGGGCAACGTTCTACGGCCTCTTCAAGAGCAAAGATGACCTGCTCGCTGAGTTCGTGTGCGATATCTGCACCCATGCCCTCGACGATGACGGTACACCCCTCAATGACCCGCTCGTACAGGTCGAGCATATCCTCAACAACCTCTGGGATCGTCGTCAGGGCGTACGCGCCCTCGTAGCCGGCGCCGGCTCGCGCGTCTTCGCCGACTGTCTCCGCAAGACCATCATGTCGCGCGCAGCCGAAACCGTCCCTGTCGACCCCGCAGGCCCCGCCAGCACCATGGATCGCAACTTCCTCCTCCACCACATAGCCTCAAGCTTCGTAGCCACCGTCCAATGGTGGGCCTGGCACAACTTTCAAGCAGATAAGGCCGACGTAGCCAAAGACTACCTCTCAGCCATAAAACCCCTCTTCACCTAAGTAAGAGGCTCATCCCAAAGCATCGCCCCAACCCAAGGCGCCCGCGCATCCCAACGTGTCACTCGCACTTCAACGCCCCCCAACAGCGACAAGCCCCTCCCATCCAAATTCAGATATATATGTTGGGTTGCTTGTACGAACGCAACAAAGACCCCGCAGCTGGCCGCATGGGGTGACTTCCCAGCGCATTCCACAGGACGAAAGAACCCCCGCCGCACGAAGTGTGAACTGCCTCCCATTTCTTGGACATGAGAAATGGGAGGCTTTTTATGCGTGTCGACTTGAGGGTGAAGCACGACATCGAGGCCAGGAAGGCGGCGATCGGGCTCTT
>NZ_JBQHTS010000021.1:0-38328 GCF_052065595.1 Collinsella sp. HCP28S3_E12 | reverse complement strand
CGCCCGGTCCCGTTCCGAACCCGGAAGCTAAGCCCCATCGCGCCGAGAGTACTGCGGGGCCAGCCCGTGGGAGGCCAGGGCGCCGCTGACCGGTGGACGGCACCGAGCCGTGCGCTTGGACTGAGAAGGGGGAGGCCTCGCGGCCTCCCCCTTTTTCGTTTGGGCGTTGTAAACTTAAAGCCCCTACGGCTTAATTGTCTTTTCTATTTGAAGAAAATAAAACGAATGACCAGCGCGATTGCCGCGATGGCAATGATCAAGAGCGCGATTTGGAGCCGGTGCTGTTTGCGTCGTCTGCTAGACGATATAAATATCGATTTTCCTTGCTTCGGCGTCTCTAAATAGCGGGCAGAATGCGTTAGGGTCTGCTTAGGGCGAGGCTCTCTTCGTTGTTGCTTAGCGGGTGTTTGGGCCTGCTCCTGGTTGCATGCGCTGTTTTTGGATAAGGGGGCATCTTTGAGATACGCCGATTCGCTCGGTGCGACGCCCATATGTTTGCGACCTGATTGAGATTCTTCAAGGGTTTGATAACGATTGCGAGTTACATATTCAGGCTCTGTATCGTCAATAGGCTCTTGGGAAATATGGGGACGATGGTAGCGTATGGTCTGCGGATAGGTTGATTTATCGTTCTGCATCTGATCATACGAATTGTCGGAGGCTTGATCGTCCATGATGCCCTTAGGTTGTCATTAATATTGTGTATACGCTCATTGTAAGCCCCAGCTTTGTTTAGCTAGGGCACATTTGGTATTTAAGGCACGGTTCAAAGAACCTTGACCTCATTAAATCTTAGTCATATAGACTTAGATATGCTTATAGATAGAGACTCAAAAAACTTTATATCAAAATGTATATATAAGAAATGGATGGGCATATATTAAAGCGTCAAAAGAAGTCCCTGCCACCTAGAAGATGGCTCGGCAGTCCCTTAAAGGAGTGGTAGTCATGGCAAGCATGGTTCCTTATCGTTCGGTTTTTGGTGTTCGTCCCTCTGCTAGCTCGTTGTTCGATCTGTTTGATGATATGACCGATCTGGCAAACAACTCGATCGCCTCCAAGGCGTTTCCCGTTGATGTTGAGGACAGGGGCGACGGTTACGAGGTCAAGGCTTATTTGACCGGCGTCGCGAAGGACGACATCGACGTTGAGCTCAATGAGGGTCGTCTTTCCATTAGCGTGAATGTTGAGGAGAGCGAAGAGAACAAGGACAAGAACTACCTGCAGAAGGAGTTTTGCTCTTACAGCGCGACGCGCGGTGTGTACCTGAAGGATGCTTCGAGCGAGGGCCTTTCTGCAAAGTATGCTGACGGCATCCTTACCGTTACGGTTCCTAAGATTGTCGAGAAGAAGAACGTTACGAAGATTTTCATCGACTAACGTTATCGGCTATTAACATCGGTTCCTGAGTTAAGGGGGCTGGGAAGCGATTCCCGGCCCCCTTTTCTATTTGAGACGGCCTACTGAATGGTCATGGGCCGATATTGCCCGGCGGGACGTATTGTGAGTTTATGTGGCCCCTCAACGCGGGTGGCGGTGCTACCAAGCTCGTTGTCGAGTGTTGCCCCAAGTGAGCTTGCGTAGCTTTTGACGGTAAGGCTTGGGCGATTGTTGTCTTGGCTAATGTGCATCGCGATAAGCTGCTCGGTGCGATCGGTTACCAGCGCGCGTGCGGCATCGGCGGCCTGATCGTTGGAGAGATGCCCTTTTGCAGACAGGATGCGCTCCTGAAGAAAGCGAGGATAGTCTCCTTGACGCAGCATGGCTACATCGTGGTTGCTTTCGAGCGCGAGAATGCGACAGTCCTTGAGCGTATCGATGGCATGCTTCGACAACTCGCCGGTGTCGGTGGCAAAGCCAACCGAATCACCCTGGGCATCAAAACGGTAGCCGACAGGATTGACGACGTCGTGCGATGTCGAATACGTTTGAATGTGGACCCCGGCAATAGAGAGGGCGTCACCTGGGTCGAATTCCTCAACAGACAGATGTGCGAGGCTTTCCTTTGATGCGAGCGTGCCCCTGCTGGAAAAGACCGGTCCGTTCCAATGTTTACACCACACCTCAAGCCCCTTAATGTGGTCGCTGTGCTCATGGGTGACAACAAGGGCGGACATGTCGTCTGCCGAAAGGCCGAGCTCGGCCATGCGTTTGAGCGTTTCGCGGCGGGACAGTCCGTCATCGACCATAATGAGCCCCTGCGGGCCCTCGATGAGTGCGCAGTTGCCTTTAGAGCCGCTGCCGAGGATATGAAGGTGCAGGCGAGACATAAGATTCCAAAGGATACAATGAGTGCTGACGAATAGAGGAGGAAGCGAATGCCAACGGTATCACAGCATTACGGACACCATGCCGTACCCGGGGCAGTCGATGAGACCCGGACGAGGCAGCAGGCAGCTCCTGTGGTGCTCATGGTATCAGGCGGTGCGGACTCGACGGCACTGCTTCTTATGGCGTGCACATCAAAGCTGGATATCCAAGATGGACGCGGCGTTGCCCCCATTGCTCGCGAGCGCCTACATGTGCTTCATGTAAACCATCACCTGCGAGGCAAGGCATCCGACGGCGACGAGGCCTTTGTGCGCGAGCTCTGCGCACAATATGGCTTGCCGCTGTGCGTGGAGCACGCCTATTTTGATGAGGAGTCGGGCAATATCGAGGCGGCTGCGCGCGAGGTGCGTTATGCCGCGGCGCGAAGGTATGTTCGCGAGCTTTGTGCCAAGATGGGGGTGCCGAGAACGGCGGCGCGCATCTGTACTGCCCATACCTCTTCAGACCGCGCGGAAACATTTTTGATGAACGCCATTAAGGGGTCGGGCCCTGCTGGGCTCTCGAGCATTCCCCGCCGAAGGAATATTGTGGTACGCCCCTTGCTCGACCTAACTCATGGCGAGCTTGTGGGCTATCTGCAGGTGCATGGTCAGCCGTGGCGCGAGGACGAGACCAACGAAGATATCTCGTATCTGCGAAACTACGTTCGCCACCGGGTAATGCCAGTGCTGGCGCAGCGTAATGCGAGCGTGTGCAAGACGATTGGTGCCGCCTGTGAGATCTTGGGTGATGAGGATGCGTTTCTATCCCAGTTGTCGGCACAGGCGTTTCGAAGCTGCCTGCGCAAAGAGGCAGCGGGCGCGCTGGTGCTCGATGCCAGACGCCTTGCTGCGGCCGAGGTGGTAATCGCGCGGCGCATCGTGCGACTGGCGATTAAACGCATCGATCCGGACGCTCGCCCAGAGATGCGCCATGTGGAGCGAGTCCTCTCCTGTGTTGCCGAGGGTGCGGGTTCGGTTACGCTTCCGGCGGGGATTGACGCACGTGTTGAGTTTGGCATGCTGGCGTTTAAGGCACCGGCGGCTCGTGAGGGCTTGGTTGCGGACTGGATTACCATACCCGGCCGTATGTCGTTGGGCGGGGGACGTATGCTGGTCACAGAAGCGATAGCCGTTGAGCCGGGATGCGATATCGTGCGCCGCGCCCGTGAGTTTGCGGCTGCTGGGGAAGTGGCAGCTTTGGTGGACGCGGCCGCCCTGGGTTTTGCCAACAGCGATAGCGAGCGGATCTTGGCGGGCTCGCGCGGCGAGGTTCCTGCCGAGGCGCGATTGGCGCGCCTGTGGGTGGACGGTCCCGCGCCGGGAGACGTGATGTGCCCGTTAGGCATGAGTGGCCGAAGCAAGAAGGTGTCCGACTTGTTGTGCGAGGCTCGTATTCCCGTTTCCGAGCGCACCGGCGTGCCCATGGTAAGGACGGCACCGGGGGGTGTCGTGGTGTGGGTCGCCGGAGTTCGCGCGGACGAACGCTTTAAGTGCACGGCGGCGACGCGTGTGGCCTATCTGCTTCGCGTGGTTGACGCGGATTAGCCCCTCGCACCAGTTTTTCTGTGCGGCGTTGACGGTATTCCCGCGCTGATGGTGCACGGGCTGGAAAATATACCCCGTGCGCTGCTAGAATGTGTAGTTCGCGTCCATACGGCGGTGTGTGGGCGATTAAGCACAAGAAAGGGTTGTCATGGCTTCTCAACATCCGGATATCGAGAAGGTTCTGTTTACGCAGGAGGATATCGACGGTATCGTCTCTCGCCTGGGCGAGGAGATTACGCGCGACTACGCGGGTAAGGATCTGGTGCTGATTGCGGTCTTGCGCGGCGCCGTGGTCTTTATGGGCGACCTGATGCGCAAGATCGAGCTGCCGACCAATATCGATTTCATGGCCGTTTCGAGCTATGGCGACGGTGTGAAGTCCTCGGGCATCGTGCGTATCATTAAAGACCTTGATATCGATATCCGCGGTCGTGACGTGCTGATCGTTGAAGACATTCTGGACTCGGGCCTGACGCTCAAGTATCTGATGAAGAACCTTGAGAGCCGCAAGCCCGCTTCTCTGGAGGTCGCCGCCTTCCTGTGGAAGGACGTTGAGGATCGCATCTCGGCCATTACGCCCAAGTATGTTGGAACCCATTGCCCCGATGCCTTTGTGGTGGGCTACGGCCTCGACTATGCCGAGCGCTATCGTAACCTTCCGTATCTGGGCATTTTGAAACCGGAGGTTTATTCGTAAGATGCCCGACGACCGTAACGACTACAATTCCCAGACACCCCGGGACCCTAAGATTCCGGGGATGCCCGGAGGCAAGAAACCCACACGTACGGGCTGGCTGTATTTTCTTTTGGCTTGCGCACTTCTGGGCTACGCCTTCTTTAATATGGGCTCCGGCTTTGCCAGCTCCAGCAATACCGTTAAGCTCGCGACGAGCGAGATGGTGAGCGCCATCAAGCAGGATCGCGTCGAAGATCTGACCTATACGGTTCAGGACGGAAGCGTGACGGGTCATTACTGGAAGGCGAAAAAGGACAAGGGCGACACGAGTGAGCTCAAGAGCTTTTCCTCGAGCTATGTCGGCTCCGATTCGCTTGCCGAGCTCATGGCGGAGCATCCCGACACTAAGTACATCGTCAACACCAACGACCCCGATTTTTGGGGCGACTTGGCGATGAGCGTACTGCCGACGATTGCCCTGATCGCCATCATGTTCTACTTTATGCGCCAGATGATGGGCGCCAATAATAGGAACATGCAGTTTGGCAAGACCAACGCCAAGACCAACGAGGCTACGCGTCCCAAGGTCAAGTTCGAAGACGTTGCCGGCGTGGACGAGGCTGTTGAGGAGCTCGAAGAGATTCGCGATTTCTTGAGCGATCCGGACCGTTATCGCAAGCTGGGTGCCAAGATCCCGCGCGGCGTTTTGCTGGTGGGCCCTCCGGGTACCGGTAAGACGTTACTGGCCAAGGCCGTTGCCGGAGAGGCCGGTGTCCCGTTCTTTAGCATCTCGGGCTCTGACTTTGTCGAGATGTTCGTGGGCGTCGGCGCCAGCCGCGTGCGCGACCTCTTTAAGGAGGCCAAGTCTCAGGCTCCGTCGATCATCTTCATTGACGAGATCGATGCCGTGGGACGTCAGCGCGGAGCCGGTCTGGGCGGCGGTCACGACGAGCGCGAGCAGACGCTCAACCAGCTGCTGGTCGAAATGGACGGTTTTGAGGAAAGCGAATCGGTCATCCTGATCGCCGCGACCAACCGCCCCGATATTCTGGATCCGGCATTGCTGCGCCCCGGTCGTTTTGACCGCCAGGTTACGGTCGACCGCCCGGATGTGAAGGGGCGCGAGCAGATCTTGCGCGTGCATGCCGAGAACAAGCCAATGGATGAGGACGTTAAGTTTGAGAAGCTCGCCCAGATGACCGTTGGCTTTACCGGTGCCGACCTGGCAAACCTGCTCAACGAGTCCGCGCTGCTTGCCGCTCGCCGTCATCGCTCCGTGATCTCGATGGACGAGGTCGAAGAATCGATGGAGCGCGTGATTGCAGGACCGCAGCGCAAGGGGCGCGTGATGACCGAAGCCGAGCGCACCACGATTGCCTACCACGAGAGCGGTCATGCTCTGGTGGGTCACATCCTGGAGCACTCCGATCCGGTTCACAAGATTTCGATTGTCAGCCGCGGTCAGGCTCTGGGCTATACGCTGCAGCTTCCGCAGGAGGATCACTTCCTCAAGACCAAGAACGAGATGCTCGACGAGCTTGCCGTGTTCTTGGGCGGTCGCGTTGCCGAGGAGCTCATGTGCGATGACATTACATCGGGCGCGAGCAACGATCTGGAGCGCGCGACCAAGATGGCGCGCGAGATGGTTACGCGTTTGGGCATGAGCGAGGAGCTGGGCACGCAAGTGTTTGGCGAGGCGCAGCATCAGGTGTTCCTTGGTCGCGATTATGCCGATCACCAGGATTACTCCGAGGAGACGGCGCGCCGCATCGATATCGAGGTTCAGCGCATCATGCGTGAGGCCCATCGCCGTGCTGTTGAGATTTTGGATGCCCGTCGCGATCAGCTCGATCTGATGGCGAAGGTGCTGCTTGAGCGCGAGACCGTCGAAGGCGACGCCGTGAACGCCCTGCTCGACAACGATTGGGATGCCTACCTTGAGCGCGAGGGCGACATTCTGGCAGCCAAGGAGGAGCGCAACGCCAAGGCGGGCGGCGTGCCGACCAAAAAGCGCACGCCTCGTATGAGCGAGGAGGAGCTGGCGGCTGATGCCGCAGCTTTTGCGCAGGCGGCCATGCAGGAGGATGCCGAAGTCGCATCCGATAGCGCTGACGATGTCGAGGCTGCTGACACAAAAAAGGCCGATGGCGACACCGAGGCCGACGAGTAGTCTTTGTCGCGAGAGCCTCCGCGGGGAAAACCTGCGGAGGCTTTTTCTTTTGAGCGATATGTTGATTGGGGACAGACTTAAATGAGCGTTTTCACGCATTTAAGTCTGTCCCCAATCAACATTGCTGCGGTACTTTGCTTGACTAAAGCGTACAATACCGCCTATGCGAAAGGGGAACAGATGATCAACGAAACCATGTTTGCTCGCGGCGCGGAAAGCTCTATCATCCGCGAGATCTTTAGCTATGGACTTGAACGCAAGGCACAGATCGGTGCGGAGAACGTATTCGATTTTTCGCTGGGCAACCCGAGTGTTCCGGCGCCCGCTGCCGTGGCGGAGTCCATCAAAAAGGCCTTGGAGCTGCCGAGCGACCAACTGCACGGATACACGCCCGCACCAGGCCTGCCGCAATGTCGTGTCGCTGTGGCCGAGTCGCTCAACCGTCGTTTTGGCACGAGCTATGAGGGTAAAGATGTCTTTATGACCGTGGGTGCGGCGGCTTCGCTCACCTGCACGCTCAACGCTGTTACCAATCCCGGTGACGAGGTCATTGTTATCGCCCCGTACTTTCCGGAGTATCGCGTGTGGATTGAGAAGGCCGGCTGTACGTGTGTCGAGGCACCCGCCGATGAAGACACGTTCCAGCTGAGCGTGGGCAACGTGCTCAAGGCGATTACTGATAAGACGGCGGCCGTCATTATCGACTCGCCCAACAACCCGACCGGTGCCGTATATACGCGCGACACGCTGACGCGACTGGCCAATGTTCTGCGCGAGGTCAATGCCAAGCGTGATCCCGAGAATCCGATTATGCTCATCTCGGATGAGCCGTACCGCGAGATCGTGTACGGTGCCGAGGTGCCCTGGGTACCCTCAATCTACGAGAACACCGTCGTGTGCTATTCGTATTCCAAGTCGCTGTCGCTGCCGGGTGAGCGTGTGGGCTGGATTTTGGTTCCCAACACCAATCCTCAGGCTGCTCGCCTTATGCCGGCTGTCGCCGGTGCCGCCCGTACACTGGGTTTTGTGTGCGCACCGGCGCTCTTCCAGCGCGTGATTATCGACTGCATCGATGAGCCGAGTGATGTCGAAGCCTATGCTCGCAACCGAACGGCGCTCACCGACGCATTGGCGGAGTACGGCTACACCTACGTTGAGCCGGACGGCGCTTTCTATCTGTGGGTGAAGGCGCTCGAGCCCGACGCAAACGCTTTTTGCGAGCGTGCAAAGAAGTACGAGTTGCTCGCGGTGCCTTCGGATAGCTTTGGCATGCCGGGTTGGTTCCGCTTGGGTTATTGCGTGAGTTACGAAACGATTATCAATTCGCTACCAGCTTGGAAACAGTTGGCGGACGAGTATCGTTAAAAGCAGAGCGCTCTGCCTACAATGTTTTACGTGAAACGGGGTTTGGTGTTAAACCGGACCCCGTTGTCATGGACGTTGTGTCTTTGGGATGGAGCGGTTTTACGACTATCGAAGGCTATGCGTACAATGAATATACGCGACGGCCATACCAGATAAGGAGACCTGATGCCCTACCTGCTTTCCTGTGACATTCATACCCATACGATGTTCTCTGCGCATGCATATTCGACCATTGAGGAGAATGTGTACTGGGCGGCAGAGCGTGGCCTGCAGGTGCTTGGATCTGCCGACCATCTGAGCTCTATGGTTACGGCTTGCCCCAATGACCTGCGCAGTTACCAGTTCTTTATCAACCAGGATATATGGCCGCGCATTTGGAGCGGCGTGTTGGTGCTGCGTGGCGCCGAGGCCGATATCGTTTCGCTGGACGGAAGTCTGTTTGGTGAGGACACTCCTGTCACGCTCGATATTGCCGGCGATTCGTACAGCCGTCAGCATTCGCTGTTCGATCGGGTTACGCGTAATTTGGATTATTTGGTTGCAAGCGTGCATAATCCGCAGTTCGCTGAAGGCGCGACGCTGGCCCAGACGACCGAGATGTATATCAATGCTCTGGAGCACCCCAAGGTGTTTATGCTGGGGCATACGGGTCGATCGGGCGTGCCGTTCGATATCGACGAGGTGTTGCTTGCTGCTAAGGCTAAGCATAAGATCATCGAGATCAACAATCACAGTCTTGAGCATGGCGCGGATGCCGAGCATTGGGACGTGTGCCGCAAGATTGCCGAGCGGTGCGCCGAGCTGGGCGTGGGGATTGGCGTCTCGACCGATGCGCACATTGGTATGGCAATTGGTAAGCTCGACCAAGCGCGCAAGATGCTCGACGAGATTCACTTTCCGCTGGATTTGATCGTGACGCGCGACCGCGAGACGCTACTGCGCGAGATGGCGGCAGCCGGCGTGTGTGACCTGCGCAAGAGGATGTAGCGGAGTTCATAAACCAAGTAAGGGGGCGGCCCAGACGGGGCGCCCCCTTCTTGTACCGGTGGATTAGCGGCGCTCGAGGACCGCTACAGTTTCGGTGTGGTCGGTATGGGGGAACATGTCGACGGGCGTGATCTTGAGCAGGCGATAGCCACCGTCGAGGAGCTGGTGCAGGTCACGCTCTTGGGTCACAGGGTTGCAGCTGATATAGGTGATGCGGCGAGGTCTAAGCGCGCAGGCGGCTTCGAGGAACTCGGGGGTAGAGCCGGCACGCGGCGGATCGATGGAAAGGACGGTGACGCGCTCGTTGTTGTCGGCGGCATCTAGGATGTAGTCGGTGGCATCGTCGGCCATAAACCAGGCGCTGCGGGTAAGACCGTTGAGCTCGGCGTTGCGGCGTGCGTCGGCAATGCCCGCCGGGTTGCGCTCCACGCCAAGTAACATGATGCCGATGCCCTTGTTCTGAGCTTCTTTAGCTGCGCAAAGACCGATGGTGCCGCTGCCGCAGTAGGCATCCATGAGAACATCGCCCTGGTGCAGATCCATACCGTCGATAGCGAGCTGGTAGAGCAGCTCGGTCTGCTGCGGGTTGGTCTGGTAGAACGCGGTGGGGGAGATATCGAACTCGCAGCCGAGTAGCTGGTCGCGCATGCATTCAGCGCCATACACGATGTGGGTTTCCTCACCCAGGATGGCGTTGCCAGGGCGTCCGTTGATGTTTTGGGCGACGGTGACGATACGCGGATCGAGTGCGGCGATGGCCTCAAAGAATTCCTGCGCATGCGGCAGGTCGCGCTGGGCGGTAACGAGGGTGATCATGATCTGGTCGGTGCGCCAGCCGCAGCGAACGACGGCATAGCGAAGCAGGCCCAGATGCTTGTCCTCGTTAAAGGCGGGAATGTGCAGGCGCTCGGCCTCACGCGCAATGCCGTTAAGAATCTGACGGGCTCCCGGTGCCTCGACGGGGCATTCGGGAACAGCGACGATTCTGTGCGTGCCGCGCTCAAAAAAGCCGCAGCGGACAGCGCCCCCTTTGCCGGGGGCAAAGGGAGTGGCGGCCTTATGGCGAAAACCACGCGGCGCAGGATATTTGCCCGGGTCGCCCAGAGTAACGTCCATACCGCGAATGGGATCGACGGTTATGCCCTCACGCTCGCAAAGAGCAGCAAAAAGTTCATCCATAGCAGCCTGCTTGGCCGCCAGCTGCTTCTTATAAGGCCTGTTGAGCGCCGTGCATCCACCGCAAGCTTTCATGATGGAACAAGGCGACTTGGGATCAACGGCCTTATGAGCGGACCGGGACGACTCATTATGCGAGCGCTTGGAACGAGCTTGAGGCGCCTTATCCTCGCCCCGACGAGGGCTGGGACGCTTGGTCTTAGCCTTGCCCTTGGCCGACTTACCCTTCGTGTCCTGAGACGACTTGGATTTCTTGGAAGATTTTTTCTCTTCCGACCCCTCAGCCGCCTCGATCAAAGCACGACGAGCCTTGCGCTCCGCACGAGATTCTGCCATGAAGTAACCCCACTAATTTATAAATTGAAATCTGAAAGCATTGTACCGTGCCAAGCTAGCAGACGATATACAAGCGTCCACTTCACGTTAGTGATAAGTCCAACGACGTTTGCCCGGCGCGGGCGGGGAGCGGCGCGTAATTAAGTTTATCGCGAGTTCCGCACGCAAAGGAAAGCACTTAATGTGCTTTCCGTCTTGCGCAGGACTGTAGAGCAGGAAACTTAATTACGCGCCGCTCCCCGCCCGCGCCGGGCAACTTCTCCCTTGTACTCTATCAAGGTAAAGTGTATGATTCTGAACGTTACATGACTCACTTTACTTAGCTAAAGTGCCATCAAGGGGGAATACCATGAATACCGATATGTCTCGTCGTCAGTTTGTTGGTCTAGCCGGCTCGCTCGCCACGGTGCTTGGCCTTGGTCTTGTCGGCTGCGGCGGTGGTGCCGACAAGGGTTCCACTGCCGGCTCTGCCGCGGCAAAGGACGCCAAGGGCGTTGTGGAGTCTAAGAAGCTCGTGGTGGGCTTTGACAAGTCCTATCCTCCGTATGGCTTTGTGGGCGACGATGGCGAGTACACTGGCTTTGATCTCGATTTGGCCAAGGCAGTTGCCGATAAGCAGGGCTGGGAGGTCAAGTACGAGGCCATCGACTGGGACGCCAAGGATACGCTGCTCAACTCGGGCGCCATCAACTGCATCTGGAACGGCTTTACCATGGAGGGCCGCGAGGACGACTACACGTTCTCCGAGCCGTACATGCTCAATGAGCAGGTGCTGGTGGTCAAGAAGGATGCGGGCATCAAGAGTTGGGACGACCTTGCCGGCAAGACCGTGATTACCCAGACCGATTCTGCCGCACAGGATGTGCTAGAGGGTGACCAGAAGGATCTGGCGGCGACGTTTGCCACGCTCGATACCATCGGCGAGTACAACACGGCTTTTATGCAGCTCGAGAGCGGCGCGGTCGATGCGGTGGCTTGCGACCTTTCGATCGCCCAGTATCAGCTTGCCGCCAAGCCCGATGCCTATACGCAACTTGAAAAACCGCTGTCCAGCGAGCACTACGCCGTTGGCTTTAAGAAGGGTGATACTAAGTCGGCCGACGCCGTGACCGAGTCGCTCAAGGCGCTCTATGAGGACGGTACAGTCAAGGACCTGTGCGACAAGTATGCGAGCTACGGTCTATCCTTCGACAACTGGGTTTTGAAATAGCCACAGCACCCAACCTTGCGGCTCCAACCCTCCTCGCGTACCAAAGTACGCTTCGTCGGGCTTGTCGCTCGCAATCTTGGGCACTGTGCCTATTTCAATTAACACCTGCTGTTCTGTTGCTGTGAAAGAGAGCTTGGGTTGTCTATTCAGGTCATGATGCAGATGCTTGGCCAGGGTTTCTTGGTCAGTTTGCAGTTGTTTGTGCTCACGCTGTTGGGCTCGATTCCCTTGGGAATTCCCGTGGCGTTTATGCGTATGAGCAGAATCGCGCCGCTGCGTTGGATTGCGCGCATCTACATTTCGGTCATGCGCGGTACGCCGCTCATGCTGCAGATGTTTGCCATCTACTTTGCTCCGTATTATGTCTTTGGTATTTCGCTCACGCCCGATTCCAAGTGGACAGCGTGCGTTGTGGCATTCATCATCAACTATGCCGGCTACTTTGCCGAGATCTATCGCTCGGGTTTGCAGTCTATCCCGCGTGGTCAATATGAGGCCGCCGAGGTGCTGGGTTACTCACGCCTGCAGACGTTTTTGTACATTGTGATGCCGCAGGTCGCCAAGCGCATTTTGCCGGCGATGGGCAACGAAATCATCACGCTGGTCAAGGACACGTCGCTGGCGTTTGCCATCGGCGTGGGGGAGATGTTCTCGACGGCCAAGGCACTGGTTGCCTCTCAAGTGAGCATGGTGCCGTTTGCGATTGCGGCACTGATCTACTGGGTCTTTAACTTTGTGGTCGAGATGCTGCTGGGCGCCGCCGAAAAGCGACTTGACTACTACCACGACTAGCCTGTTCCGTCGTGCTTTTCAAACACATGGAGGTTCCCGTGTCCGGAACGGTAATGAATATAACGAGCGCGCGCAAGGAGTTTGGTGGCAATGAGGTGCTCAAGGATATCTCGCTCGAGGTAAAGCGCGGCGAGGTCGTGGCGATTATCGGACCTTCGGGCGGCGGTAAGTCAACGCTGTTGCGCTGCGCCACGCTGCTCGAGACGCTTGACGGCGGCTCGCTTTCGTTTGGTGATCTAGCCGTTGCGACGGATGCGGGATCGGGCACGGTGTATGCGAAAGGCGATGTGCCCAAGCAGGCGCGCTCGCGCTTTGGCCTGGTGTTTCAGAACTACAATTTGTTCCCGCACTATACCGTGATGAAAAACATTACCGACGCTCCGATCCGCGTGCTCAAGCGCCCGCGCGAGCAGGTCGAAGCACGTGCGCGTGAGTTGATCGCGCAGATGGGGCTTACGGGCAACGAGAACAAGGTGCCATGCGAGCTTTCGGGCGGTCAGCAGCAACGTGTGAGTATTGCGCGCGCCTTGGCGCTCGATCCAGAGATCTTGTTCTTCGATGAGCCGACCTCGGCACTCGATCCCGAGCTAACGGCCGAGGTGCTGCGTGTCATTAAAGACCTTGCCGCGCAGAATATGACGATGGTGATCGTGACCCATGCGATGCAGTTTGCGCGCGATGTTGCCGATCGCGTGGTCTTTATGGACGGCGGTCGCATTGTCGAGGAGGGTCCTGCCGAGCAGGTTATCGGCCATCCGCGCGAACGGCGCACGCGCGAGTTCCTGAGCCGTATCGAGGGCTAGGCTCAAGTAGACATTGAGGCGAAACCGCTGCAGGTCTTATGGCCTGCGGCGGTTTTTATTTGCGCCGATGGGGCTTAATAACCGCCTCAGGCGTTTGCCCTCTCCTCTCGCCGCCCGTATTCATACGTGCGCCGAAAGGTGTGCATGGACAGTCGCCCGCGAGGGTAGGGTGGTGGCATAGGACATTTGGAGGGTGAGCCGGATCGGCTGCCGACCATGCTGCTCCCGGGACGACATCGACCGCGAACTCTCCCCGTTGGCGTCGCGCATTGCGCGCGGCCCTGCAAGGAGGTCATCATGGGTGCTCCCAAGACCGGTAACGTAAGGAACGTGGTGCTCGTAGGCCAAGGTGGGGTGGGCAAGACTTCACTCGCCGAGGCCATGCTCCACCTTTCCGGCAAGACCGCCCGCCTGGGCGGCCACGACGGCACCAAGCCCACGCTCGACTATGACCCCGAAGAGGTCAAGCGTGCGTTTTCCATCTCGACGACCATTGCGCCGATCGACTGGAAGGGTGCGCGCATCAATGTGCTCGATGCCCCGTGCTACCCCGATTTTATCGGCGACGCCTTTGCCGCGATGAGCGTCTGCGAGACGGCTCTGTTTGTGGTCGACGCCGAGGCCGGCCCGCAGCCTACGACGGTTAAGCTCTGGTATGCCGCCGAGGACCTGCGTCTGGCGCGTGCGGTGTTCGTAAACCGCCTGTCGCGCTCCGAGGCCAGCTTTGCGACCACGATGGACCTGCTGCAGGAGCGCTTTGGCACGCGCCTGGGCGCCGTGACCCTTCCCTGGGGCGAGGGCGAGGACTTTGACGGTATCATTGACCTGGTGCGCATGAAGGCGCGCCATTGCAACGGCGCCGAAGCCGTTGAGTCGGAGATTCCCGAGGAGTATCGTGCCCAGGCCGAGGAGGCCCATGACCATCTGTGCGAGCTGGTGTCCGAGGCTGACGACGAACTGATGATGAAGTACTTGGAAGGCGAGGAGACGCTGACGCAGGAGGAGCTTGAAGGCCTGCTGTCGAAGGCGATCGCCGAGCGCATCTTTGTGCCGGTCTTTGCGGGCGATTGCATCAAGGAGCAGGGCGTCAACTCGCTGATGGACGACATCGCCACGTACTTCCCGGCGCCGACGGACTACGGTGAGATGCCGCTCATCGACGGTGATTCGCTCAAGATCTCGAGCGACGATGACCGCCCGGTGGCGTTTGTGTTTAAGACCCTGGCCGATCCTCAGCAGGGTCGCATCAGCTTCATCAAGGTGCTGACGGGTACGCTTGAGCCGGGCCTTGAGCTGATCAACGCGCGCACCCGCAAGAGCGATCGTCTGGCTCACCTGTATGTGATGTGCGGCCGCGACATGACCGAGGTCGGTCACGCCTATGCCGGCGATATCATCGTGGCACCCAAGCTGGCGGCCGAGACGGGCGATACGCTCTCGATTACCGGCAAGGTCGAGGCTGCGGCGTTTAAGTTCCCCAACTCGCAGTACCGCATCGCCATCGAGGCCGAGAATCGCGGCGACGAAGAGAAGCTCTACACGTTTATCGAGAAGGCATGCAAGGCCGATCCGACCATGAGCATCGACCGCGACGAGGAGACCGGCCAGACCATCATTTCGGCGGTGGGCGAGGCGCAGGTTTCGGTCCTGCTCAATCGTCTTGAGGACCGTACCAAGGTCGCGGCCAAGAGCGTGCCGATTCGCATCCCGTATCGCGAGACCATTCGCCGCACGGCAACTGCCCAGGGCCGCCACAAGAAGCAGACCGGCGGCGCCGGCCAGTATGGTGACTGCTGGCTGCGCGTAGAGCCGCTCATTGGGCCCGACGGTACGAGCGACGGCTATGAGTTTGTGGACGAGGTCGTAGGCGGCCGCATTCCGCGCTCGCTGATCCCTGCCGTGGACAAGGGCGTTCAGGAGACCATGAAGGACGGCATCATTGCCGGCTACCCGCTTACGGGCATTCGCGTGGCTGTGTACGACGGGTCGTATCACAGCGTCGACTCCAACGAGATGGCGTTCCGCGCGGCGGCTCGCATCGGCCTGCGCAAGGCATGCGCCGACGCCGACCCGGTGGTGCTGGAGCCCATCGAGGAAATCACGGTGACTATTCCCGAGAGCTACGCCGGCGCCGTGATGGGCGACATCTCGGCCTCGCGCGGTCGCGTGACGGGTATGGAGACCGATGAGCGCGGAGACACCGTGGTCATCGCTCAGGCGCCTCTCGCCGAGCTGACGGATTACTCGACGCGTCTGCGCTCCATCACGCGCGGCACGGGCGACTTTACCATGAAGCCTGCGGGCTATGAGCAGGTGCCTTATGACGTTCAGGCCAAGCTGGTCGAGCGCTATGAGGAGGGCCGTGCCAAGTAGCGTTGGGCGTTGCCTGTAACATACATGCCGATGCAAGGGCCGCTCTGGGCAATCCAGGGCGGCCCTTTTTGATCCCTGGGGGATGGAGGAAAACGGTTCATTTTAAGTTTTGGGGCAGCTTGGCCAGCCCTAGTCTCCCGAGGCCTGGTTGCGGCCGGTAGCGTAGTCGATCTGCACATGCGGCTGCAGGTTGTAGCAGTACACGTGGAAGCACAGGGTCTTGCCGTGGTCCTCGACCGATTGCGCCTCAAGACGCACGCCACGGCAGACGAGTTCCTCTTCGTTGTACATAGGCGTGACACGGTAGAGCACATGGTTGCCCGTCTCGCGGATGTAGCCGAGAATCTGCTCCTCAAATGGCAGCATACCCGTTTCGTTGAGATAACGCGTGCCGGTGAGGAGATTCTTGCGGTTGGCGTTTTCGCCGCAGAGCGACCAGGCGATGAGGTGACAGCGATTGTAGAGGCTCTGGCCCGGAATAAAGTCGTAGCGCTGCTGGCGCCATCCGGCGGGATGGATACGCGAGATATCGCCGCGCTCGCCTTGACCGAGCGATTCGGGGCCCACGCAAGCGAGCGCTTTGCGGGTGCGGCCCAGGCTGTCGAGCTTGGAGAACTTCTTAAAGCAGCCCTCTTCGGCGGCGCGCTCGTATTCATCGAGCGTGAATGACGGTGTGCCCAACGGGTGCGTGCTGTCGGCTCGCAGGGCAACATAGGGGTTGCCCGCGTAGTCAGGAATGTTGCTGAGGTATACGCCGCGGGCGCGGTCGAGATTGGGGTTTTCGACCTCGTCGATGGGGGTGGCGGCGCTGTCCGCGGAAGCGTCATCACCGGTGTCGGGTGCGGCGGAATGTGGCTTGTCGCCAGAGTTCGGGCCGTTTTGGGAGTCTGTGGAGTTTGCCGTTCCCGATTCGAGTCGGGCAACCAGGTCTGCCTCGTCGTCGGTGCGGCTGGGACCCTCGTCTTGCTTCTCGGCCAGAGCCGCCGCCTGTTCATCACTTTGCGGCGAGAGCAGTCTGGGCGCCCCGTCGAGCGATCCCGTAAACAGCGCAAACCCCAGCACCACAGCGGTGCCGATAGAAAGTGCTTGCTTGTAGGCGGACTTGCGCGACATGGTGACTCCTGGACGGACGGTTGGGAGTCTACCAGTCTAGCAGGAGCCGCCGAGGGCCGTTCTGTCGAACAAATACTTAAGATTTGGGACAAACGCTACGGATTCATTTGCCTCATATTTGACGTATGGCTAGATCGAGGTAGAACCGAGCCAATTGAGCTTGCATTCGAGAATACGCTGCTCACCGGGAGTGCTGCTGCCATCGAGTAGCGCGAGGAGCATCTCGGCCGCCTCTCTGCCTTCCTGGTCGACGGGCTCGATGATGGTGGAGACGGTCGGCGTGGTGAGGTTGGTCCAGTCTTCGCAGTTGAGTCCCAAAAGACCGATTTGCTGCGGAAGCAGATGGGCCATGGGCTGGAGGGCCTTGTAGACACGGGGAAGTGCCCACTGATTTTGCACGAAGATAAGGGTTCGCTTGGCGGGGTTGAGCTTGTATTTAAAGTACTCGGTAAGCTCACTGACCGACGGCTTGTTGTGGTCGATGGAAATCGCTTTGTAGAGCTGTCCGTTCGCTGCCAGCGCCTCGGCATACCCCTGAAAACGCTCCATGCGGGTGCGCATTTCGGTCATGTTGGCGGCAATGGAAAAGAAATCTTCGTAACCGGCGTCGAGGAGTACCTGCGTGGCGTTGTACACACCGTCGTAAAGGTTGGTCTTGATCCAGCTGGTACCTGGGCTATAGATGGCCGCATCGAAAAAGACGACCGGCTTGCCGGCGCGTCTAATGCGGTCGTGCACGGCTTTGAAGTTTGCCGTGGGCTGGATGATAAAGCCATCGACGCCCAGCGAGAGCATTTTGTCGACATACATGAGCTCGGTCTCGGGGTTAAAGTTGCTCGTGCAAACAACCGTCTGGTAGCCCGCGGGGAGCATGACCTGCTCCATGCCGTTGAGGACGAGGCCTGCCCATTTGTTGGTGTTATCCAAGATGATGATGGCGATGACGCGGGTCTGTTTGCCGGTGAGTGTTTGCGCCTGGGCGTTGGGGACGTATCCCAGCTCCTTTATAACGCGCGCGATCTTTGCCTGCGTTTTGTCGCTGAGCTTGTCTCGTTTGTCGTTGAGGTAATACGAGACGCTGGCTGTTGAAGTTCCCGCCTCGCGGGCGACGTCTGCGATCGTAACGCGCTGTTTGGTCACAGCGACTCCTTCCGACAAATTGCGTTGTTTGGCGCGGTGGTTCACGTTCGGGTTGCGGGCACACGATTCTGCCTGTCCTTTCGCCCTTTTATGAGTATGCAACAATACCGTATCCGTGGGGTCCGAAATTCGTGGCGGTTATGCAAGCCTGCCGTCTACCGAGAAATCTAAATACTTCTTGACTTTTAAAAAAGAGATCAAAAACGCAGGATTCATTTTTGGTTAAACGCATAACTAAATTACATAACCAACGCTCTGACCTGCGCGTTTACCGAAATAAGCTGGTATTAAGAAAAATGAGCACCTATATTGGTCTTGTCGAAAAGACAGCAAGTCCAAACGGCAGGGGATGCTCCGGAGGCCTCCGCAAACGGTGTCTTGCGCACGCAACTCTATGAAAAGAGGGAAGCAATGAAGATCGTAGGCGTTGCCGCCTGTACCGTGGGTATCGCCCACACGTATATGGCCCAGAAGGCGATTCAGGATGAATGCGCCGCCCGTGGCATCGAGTGCAAGGTTGAGGCTCAGGGTGGCCTGGGTATCGAGAATGAGCTCACGCAGGAAGACGTGGACTCCGCCGACCTGGTCCTGGAGTCCGTCGACGTGGGTGTCGAGAACGAGGACCGTTTTGAGCAGAAGATGGCCGAGGGCAAGTTCCTCAAGGTCGGTACTTCCGATGTGATCGCCGATCCGGTCAAGATCATCGACCAGGCTGTTGAGATTATCAAGGCGACGGGTGGCGCCGTTGACGCGCCCAAGGCCGAGGCCAAGGCAGAGAAGAAGGCCGTCTCCGCTGCCCCGCAGGCCCCGACACCGGCGTCCAAGCAGTCTATCTTTGCCGATCCTGGCAAGACGCTGCTCAATGCATTCAATACCGGCGTTTCCTATTTTATCCCCATTGTCGTTATCGGTGGCGTGTTCCTCGCCTTCTCGTTGGCATCCGGTACTGCCGGTGCTAACGGCATGGAGGTCACCAACCCGTTGATGGTGAGCCTTAACACCATCGGTATGGCCGGCATCTCTATGATGATTCCGGTGCTTGCGGCATACATCGCTTACTCGATGGCCGGCAAGCCCGCGCTTGCCCCCGGTTTTGTCCTGGGCTACTTGGTCAACAACGCCGTCGTCACCCCGAGCGGCAACAGCGTTTCGACCGGCTTCTTGGGCGCCATGATCATGGCTGTCATCTGCGGTTACTTTGTCCGCTGGATGAAGACCTGGAAGGTCAACAACACCATCCAGACCATCATGCCGATCCTGATCATCCCGATTCTGACCTCGCTCGTCCTGGGCATGGCCTACATCTACATCCTGGCCACGCCGCTTGGCTTTGTGATGGATTGGCTCACCAGCGTGCTCGGTAGCCTGCAGGGCGGCTCCGCCGTCGTCCTGGGCCTGGTCATTGGCGTTATGACCGCCTTCGATATGGGTGGTCCCGTCAACAAGACCGCTTCGACCTTTACCATGGCCATCATGGCCTCCGGCATCTACGGCCCCAACGGTATGTTCCGCGTCGCTGTCGCCATTCCCCCGATTGCTTGCGGCCTTGCTGCGCTCATCGCCAAGAACAAGTTCGATGACGCTGACCGTCAGATGGGTATCTCCGCACTGTTTATGGGCTGCATCGGTATTACCGAGGGCGCTATCCCCTTCGCGGTCAAGGATCTCGGTCACACCCTTCCCGGCATCTGCATCGGTTCTGCCGTGGGTGCGGCGCTTGCCGCCTTCCAGGGTATCGACTGCTACGTCCCGCACGGTGGCTTTATTGTCGCCCTTGCCACCAACAACGTCGCGCTGTTCTGCCTGGACATCGTGATTGGCTCCGTGGTCGCCGCTGCAATCCTGATTGCCATGAAGCCCACGCTCGACAAGCAGGCCAAGTAACCCTTTAAGGACTCCGGTTGTGCGGAGGGATGGATTTGACTCCGCACAACCGCCCCTACACAACAAAATCCATCCGTACTGATAGGGCCCGCATCTGGGTCCCAGGGAACTTTTGTCAAAAATCCTCTGGAGAAGGAGAACAAAATGTCCAACCTCACCATCCGCCAGGCCGTTCAGGGCATGCTCAAGCTGTAGGATAGCGGCGATCATGCAACCATGGTCGGTATTGGCCCCATGAGCCCCAACCTGATTCAGGCTGTGTTCGAGCTTGCCAAGGACGAGGATTTCCCGCCCATGTTTATCGCCAGCCGCAACCAGGTCGATATGGACGAGATGGGCGCCGGCTACGTCAACGGTTGGGACCAGAAGCGCTTTGCCGCCGACATCAAGAAGGTTGCCGACGAGGTGGGTTACACCGGCCCGTACTACCTGTGCCGCGATCACGGCGGTCCGTGGCAGCGTGACGAGGAGCGTAACGCCCACCTGCCCGAGGACGAGGCCATGGAGCTCGCCCGCAAGTCCTTCGTCGCCGACATGGAGGCGGGCTTTGACCTGCTGATGGTCGACCCCACCAAGGATCCCTATCAGATCGGCAAGGTTATTCCGCTCGACGTGGTGCTTCGCCGCACGATCGATCTTATCGACTACCTTGAGCAGTACCGTCGCGAGCATAACCTGCCCGAGGTCGCCTATGAGGTCGGTACCGAGGAGACCAATGGCGGCTTGACCTCTACCGATAAGTACGAGGAGTTCATTTCTCAGCTGCAGCCCGAGCTCGAGAAGCGCGGCTGCCCCATGCCCACCTTTATCGTCGGCCAGACCGGCACGCTTACCCGTTGGACTGAGCAGGTTGGCCATTACAACTTTAAGAACGCCCGCGAGCTCGCCGACATGGCAAAGCGCTACGGCGTGGGCCTGAAGGAGCACAACGCCGACTACCTGGACGACGCGACGCTGCTCGAGCACATTCCGGCTCACGTGACGGCTTCCAATGTCGCCCCTCAGTACGGCACCGAGGAGACCCGCGCCTACCTCAAGCTCTGCGCTACCGAGCAGATTCTGGTCGACAACGGCCTGTGCGACGATCCCTCCGATCTGTATCACACGCTGCTGGTCAAGGCTATCAAGACCGAGCGCTGGCGCAAGTGGATGACCGGCGATGATGTCAACCTGCAGGTTGACGACATTCTGGCCGACGACGAGCTCAGCCTGAAGATTCTGGATGTCTCCGGCCACTACGCGTTCAACGATCCCGAGGTCAAGGAGCAGGTCGAGAAGCTCTATCGCAACCTCGCTGCCCAGGACATCGACGGCAAGCGCTTTGTGATCGAGCACATCAAGCGCCCGATTAAGCAGTACGTCGTCGGTCTTAACCTCAAGGGCGTCACGAGCCGCATCGAGAAGGCTCTCGAGGACTAAGTAGCTTTTCCTACACGACGCCGGGCCTGGGGCATGTCCCAGCTGCAGGCCCGGCACATAGGACAAAGGGACATCCCCTTTGTCCTATTTTTTGAGTTTGGATTCCTTCGAAGGAGTTTGTACCATGAAGTTCTTTATCGATACCGCCAACCTTGACGAGATCGCCGAGGCCAAGAGCTGGGGCTGCCTTGCCGGCGTCACCACCAATCCGTCCCTGTACGCCAAGACCGGCGGTAAGCTCGCCGACTTTGAGCCCCATATGCTCAAGATTGCCGAGCTCTGCGAGGGTCTGCCCGTGTCTGCCGAGTCTACCGCGACTACTGCCGAGGGCATGATCGAGGAGGGCAAGCGTCTTGCCGCCCTGGCTCCCAACATTGTGGTTAAGCTCCCCGTCTGCGAGGCCGGCCTCGCCACCTGCCGCGCGCTGGCCGATGCGGGCGTGCGCGTCAACATGACGCTCGTCTTCTCGCCGACGCAGGCCTTGATGGCCGCCAACGCCGGCGCCCGCTACATCAGCCCGTTTGTGGGACGCTTCGATGACATCGCCGAGGACGGTATCTCGCAGCTCGACAACGTTGTGACCTGCATCAAGAACTATGACTGGACCGGTAAGAACGTCGACGACACCGTCGAGATCATCACCGCATCCGTCCGCACGCCCAATCACGTGACCCAGGCGGCGCTACTCGGTGCCGATATTGCGACCGTCCCCATGGCCGCTCTTAAGAAATGCCTGCATCACCCGCTGACCGACCAGGGCCTTGCCTCGTTCGAGGCCGACTGGAAAAAGGTCGTCGAGGCACAGTAACGATGGTTCTGCCGGCCCAGCATTTGTTATGCCGGGCCGGCGTGCTCAAGAGAGGAAACTCCATGACCGATCAGGAACTGGCCAAGATTGCCAATGAGGTTCGCCGCGGTATTGTCACGGGCGTCCATGCCGCCAAGTCGGGGCATCCGGGAGGGTCGCTTGGCGCCGCCGACATTATGACCTACCTCTACTTTGAGGAAATGGATGTCGACCCGGCGAATCCGAGCCGCGCCGAGCGCGACCGCTTTGTGCTCTCCAAGGGACATTGCGCTCCGGCACTCTATGCCGTGCTCGCCGAGCGCGGGTTCTTTCCCAAGGAGGAGCTCGAGACGCTCCGTCATATCGGCAGCCGCCTGCAGGGCCATCCCAATATGAATGACACGCCGGGCGTTGACATGTCTACCGGATCGCTCGGTCAGGGTATCTCCGCCGCGGTTGGAATGGCACTCGCTGCAAAGCACTGGGGTGACAGCTACCGCGTCTACACGCTGCTGGGCGACGGCGAGTGCGAGGAGGGGCAGGTGTGGGAGGCGGCCATGTTCGCCGGCAACCACGACCTGGATAACCTCGTCGCTATCGTCGATCACAATGGCCTGCAAATTGACGGCAGTATCGACGAAGTTAACTCGGCTATGCCGCTTGCCGACAAGTTCCGTGCCTTTAAGTGGCATGTGATTGAGCTCGCCGACGGTAACGACATGGCGCAGATTGCCGCGGCCTTTGCCGAGGCTCGCAAAGTGAGTGCCTCGCCTGTGGCCATTATCGCCAAGACGGTGAAGGGCAAGGGCGTTTCCTTTATGGAAAACCAGGTGGGCTGGCACGGCAAGGCACCCAACGATGAACAGTTTGAGCAGGCCATGGCCGAGCTCGCAGCAGCAGGGGAGGAGCTCTAATGGCAGACGTCAAGAAAGTCGCCACGCGCGTTAGCTATGGCGAGGCACTTGTCGAGCTGGGCAATGAGCACGATGACTTTGTGGTTCTCGATGCCGACCTGGCCGCCGCCACACAGACCGGCAAGTTTAAGGCTGCGCACCCTGAGCGCTTCTACGACGCCGGCATTGCCGAGAGCAACTTGATGGGGCTTGCCGCCGGCATTGCAACCACGGGCCACGTCGCCTTTGCGAGCACCTTTGCCATGTTCGCCGCCGGCCGCGCGTACGAGCAAGTTCGTAATTCCATCGGCTATCCGCACCTCAACGTCAAAATCGGCGCCACACATGCGGGTATCTCGGTCGGCGAAGACGGCGCCACGCATCAGTGCTGCGAGGATATCGCGCTCATGCGCACGATCCCGGGTATGACGGTGATCGTTCCCGCCGATGACATCGAGGCTCGCGCTTGCGTGCGCGCCGCGTATGAATTTGAGGGGCCGGTCTACATGCGTTTCGGCCGCCTGGCAACACCGGTCATCAACGACCGCGAGGACTATGAGTTCAAGATTGGTCGCGGCGTGGTCGTGCGCGAGGGGTCCGATGTGACCATCATCGCTTGTGGCCTCATGGTTGCCGAGGCGCTTGAAGCTGCCGAGGCGCTCGCTGCCGATGGTATTGACGCCGAGGTCATCAACATGCACACGATCAAGCCGCTTGATGAGCGTCTGGTGGTTGCCAGCGCCAAGAAGACCGGTCGCGTGGTCACCGCCGAGGAGCACTCGATTATCGGCGGTCTTGGCGAGGCCGTGGCCTCGGTACTCGCGGAACAGCATCCGGTGCCGATGCGACGCGTCGGCGTGCGCGATGTGTATGGCGAGTCCGGCCCTGCGGTCGATTTGCTGCACGAGTACGGTTTGGACGCCGACGGTATCGAAGCTGCGGTCAGGTCTGTGTTGTAAGGAAGGTTTCCATGGGATTTGTATCTGCCAACCAAGTGACGATCGGGTATACCGCCGCCTCGCGCGAGGACGCCCTGCATTATTTGTCCGAGCAGGCCATCGAGCTCGGTTTTGCCGATGACGCATCTGCCGTAGAGGCTGCCTTTATTGCTCGCGAGAACGAGGCCGAGACCGGCCTTGTCGCCGGTTTTGCCGTTCCGCATGCCAAAAGCGACGCGATCCACACGCCGGGCGTTGCCGTGCTTAAACTGGCCGAGCCCGTTGAATGGCCGAGCTTCGATGGGGTGCCCGTCGATGTTGCGCTCGCGCTGTACGTGCCTGCCGGCGAGGCTGGAACCACGCATCTGCGCTTGCTCTCCAAGGCTGCCGTGATGCTGATGGACGCCGGCTTCCGTGACAAGGTGCGCGCGAGCACCGATCCCGTTGAGATTGCGGAGCTCATCAATAGCGGACTCGAAGACTAGAACGGTCATCCCGTTCAATCAATCGATCCTTCTCCAAGGAAAAGGGCCGCGACGCCATAGAGGTGTCGCGGCCCTGTTTGCGTTTCCCCAGATAAAACCTGCCAAAATAAACCTGTCCCTTTTTGGCAGGTTGTGGGGCTCGGGTTTGCTTGTCTCGCGTGACGTTGCGTGGAATAATCGAGGCGAACCATCTTAACTGGAATTCATTGCGCTTGCCCTTCGGCTGCGCCTATTTTCGGAGGCATCATGAGGATCGTTAAGCGTATCAATCACAATGCCGCCTTGCTTGTCAACGATAAGGGAACCGAGCTTGTGGCGCTGGGGAAAGGCATTGGTTTCCCTGACGGCCCCGATGAGGTTTCACTTGCGCAGATTGAGCGCACGTTTTACAACGTTGATGCACGCTACCTGCCACTTCTTAACGAGATCGATCCCAAGGTAATGGAATTTAGTGCGCAGATTGCCGATGTCGCGCGCGCCAACATTTCGCGCGAGTTGTCGGCGAACCTTCCTTTTACGCTTGCCGATCACATTAGCTTTGCCATTAAGCGCTGTCGTGAGCACATGTATGTTCAGATGCCGCTTTCTTGCGACGTGCAGCAGCAATATCCCGTTGAATTCAAAATCGCCACGTTCGCCCACGCTGGCATAGAACGCGAATTCGGCGTGTTTATGCCGCGCGGGGAGAGGGCAGGTATCGCACTCTGCATCGTTAACAGCGTGATGGCAAGTTCGAGCAAAGCAAAGTCAAATGACGTGCGCCGCGAGGAGCGCCTGATTGAGAAACTCGTAACGATTATTGAGAAAGACCTGGATATCTCTGTTGATCGTGATGCCTTCGACTATGCGCGTTATGACACCCATGTGAGATATTTGCTGGAGCGTGTTCGCACCGGTGAGCCGCTCAATACCGACAATGCGGCACTCTATCAGCCCCTCTGTGATGAGCATCCGGCCGTGGCGGCTTGCGTCGAGAAGATGGCCAGACTCATTGAGGAGACTTATCAAGCTTCCGTCGTGCCCGAAGAGAAGGTGTACCTTATGCTTCATGTCAATCGGGTCTATGCCGGCAATATGAGAGACGGGTCCTTAACGGTCGAATAGATGGCTTCTTTACCGCTTAAGGATGAAAATCTACCGTTCGCGGTATTCTGAACATCGTGAGGCTGCCGTCCTCATGGCGGAGCTGATAACCTTGGCGCGACATAAGGTGTTATTCGAGAGCTGAGCTTCCGAAGCGTGACGTAAAGACAGGGCGACCTGTCGATGTCTCGTTTTGGAGCTTTTTGTCTTTACGCCGTTTCCCTCAACAATCGAATATTTCCATGTGGGCGGCAGGCCACCGTCCGCTTTGTCTCCTCGCGCGCGCAGCGAGGAAGGAACCGGATCGTTCGAAAGGGAAGATGATATGGCTGACAATAAGAAGATCGCAGCCGATGTGCTCGAGGCGCTGGGTGGCAAAGACAACATCACCTTTGCAGCCCACTGCATGACGCGCCTGCGTTTTAACCTTAAGGATATGGAATTGCCCGATATTAACGCTGTTAAAAAAATAAACGGCGTCATCGGCGCTCAAATATCTGGCGGGCAGTTCCAGGTGATTATTGGGCAGAACGTGCCTAAGGTATATGACGAGCTCATCACGATGAGCGGCTTGGCCAAGCAGGAGAGTATCGACGAGAACCTCGACGCAAGTGGAGTCAAAACACCGCTTACTCCGGCAGCCGTTGGCAATGCGATTCTTAACTACCTCTCGGGCTCCATGGTTCCGATGATTCCATTGCTGCTCGCTTCGGGCATGTTCAAAACCGTTGCCGTCGTACTCGGGCCAACGATGCTCAATCTCATTGCGGATACGAGCGATCTATATATCCTGCTCAATATGCTCTACAACGTGACGTTCTACTTTATACCAGTCTTCTTGGGCTTTTCGGCCGCCAAGAACATTGGCGCCACGCCTATGTACGGTGCTTTTATGGGCGGTGTGCTTATCGAACCGACGTTTATGCAAATGGCAGCCGAGGGAAAAGCCTTTAGCGTCTACGGCATCCCCTGCGTGCCTGAAAACTATGCACAGACGGTCATTCCCGTTCTGCTCACAGTGGCCTTGATGTCCGTCTTCGAAAAGTTCCTGCGCAAGCATATGCCTGATTCGCTTACTACGGTGTTTACGCCGCTTTGCACGCTTGCTCTGACTGTCCCCTTTGCGCTTTGCCTGCTTGCCCCTCTTGGCTCTTTGTGCGGCAACGGCCTGGCTGCAATCTTTGGGTTCCTCGGCGCCGAGGGTGGCATCGCGGCGATTATTGGTGGCGGCTTGCTTGCAGCAATTTGGTTGCCCATGGTCATTACGGGCATGCATGTCGCGGTCATTATGATTGCCATTGCAAACTTCATGTCGACGGGCTCTGACAGCTTTATTATGGTCGCTGCTACGGTTGCGCTGTGGGCTGCCTATGGAGTGGAGATTGCGACATGGCTCAAACTCCGTAACAAGGAGGAAAAGAGACAATGTGCCGGCTATCTTGTCGCCCAGCTCATTGGAGGCGTCGGCGAGCCGTTCATCTATGGCATGCTGTTCCGCTATCGTAAGCTGTTCATTGCCTGCATGGCGGGTTCATTTGTCGCCGGTGCCGGGTCGATCGCTCTGCATGTGAATGCCTATCTTGCTGGTGCTGCTTCAAACGTGCTTAATATTATGACGTTTGTCGGCGGTGGCAATGAGAACCTGATCTGTGCCGCCATCGCTTCGGCAGCTGGCTTTATCGTAAGCTTTGCCGTTGCCTGGTTCTTTGGCTTTAGTGAGGATGAGCTTGAGAACGGTCCGATTTCCGAGCGCTAGAAAAGCGGTCGCATATAGGTGGTTCAGCTCAAAAAATGCCGCCTATAGATGATTCCGCAGGGCGGTATGTTTGCTGCCGCCCTGCATATTATGTCGAAGGGGTTGTTACATATGCTTATCAGTGAGGCTATTCAAGCTATCCAGGACTATTGCGGCGGCATCGATGCTTTTACCGGTAAGCCCATCGAGCTTGCGACGACGCGCGATCGGGTGCTTTACGGCAACATCGATCAGCAATGTACCGGAATCGTTACATGCATTTGGGCTACGGCGGAGGTAATTCGCCGTGCCAAGGAGCTTGGCGCCAACCTGATTGTTCCGCACGAGGCGCTGTTCTGGAACCACGGAGACAGCCGTGAGGTGGTCGCGGGGAACGAGACCTTTGAGGCAAAGTGCGCCTTGCTTGACGATTGGGGTGGAGCGGTCTGGCGTTGCCATGACTATATCCACTCGGGCGTTCCGCTCGCCTCGGACGGCTCGATGGTCGACGGCATCTTTTACGGATTCGCAGCAAAAATGGGCTGGCTCGAATATGCGACGGATGGGTCGTTTATGAGTTATCGGATTGATCCAATGCCGGCGCGCGATTTGGCGAAAATGCTTGTCCTCAAGCTCGGTCTTAATGGAACGCGCCTGATCGGCGACGGCGATGCCTTGGTGGGTAACGTCGAGATTCCGATGCATATTATGGGCCGAGATAACGACGAGATTGCCCATATCGACTCTGATGACATCGATTGCATTTTGGCGATGGAGCTTATCGACTTTACGGTGAGTGAATACATCCGCGACGCCGCAATGCTCGGTCAGGGGAAATGTGCCATCCATATGGGTCACTTTAACGGCGAAGAGCCGGGCATGGAATACATGTCGACATGGTTGCCCGCTGCGCTCGGAGACGCTGGTGCAGACTTGCCGGTCACCTTTGTGCCCATGGGAGACACTTATCAATACGTACTGGCATAGATGTCCTGGGCCGCGACGCCATAGAGGTGTCGCGGCCCTGTTTGTGTTTCCCCAGATAAAACCTGCCAAAATAAACCTGTCCCTTTTTGGCAGGTTACTGATTCATGTTGCCGTGGATGTAGGGGGTGACTTCGGGGGAGATGTGGCTGCAGCCCAGTTCGCGCAGCGCGGACTCGATGGCGGCGGGCAGCGGGGTCTTGCCCTCGGCATTGACGGTAGCACCGCCGAGGGCGGCAATCTTGGCGACATCTGCGGGTGCGGCCTCGATACGCATGCAGCCGCCGACCAAGCGCGCGCGAACCTGCGACAGACCAAGATCGTGCAGGTAGTCCTCGCAGGCGCGGATTAAATCGACCTTCTCGTGCGTAAGCTCCTCGCCTGTGGGGACGCGCGTGGCAAGACAGGCTCCCGCCGGCAGGTTCCAAACGGGATAGCCCCATGCGCGCAGCAGCTCGCGCTCTTCGTCCTTGGTAAAGCCGACCTCCATAAGAGGGGAGCGTACGCCGAGCTCTTTGGCAGCGCGCATGCCGGGACGGTAGTCACCGCGATCGCTTGCATTGCTGCCATCGATGACGGTGGGAAAGCCGAGCGACTTAGCGTGGTTGACGATGGCGGTAAAGCCGGCGTGCTTGCAGTGGTAGCAACGGTTGGCGTCGTTGCAGGCTACTTGGGGGAGCTGCAGCTGATCGACCGAAAGATTGAGCACGGGGAGCTTAAAATGCGGTCCCTCATTGGTCTGCCTGTCAACGGATCGCTCAAACGAGGTCTGTTCGGGCGTGCCGATGAGCGGCGTGGTGAGGTGAACGAGAAGCGTGCTGGCAGGCATGATGCGGGCGCAGACCGCGGCCAAAAAGCTGCTGTCGACGCCACCGGAAAAGCCGATGGCGACGCGTCCGTATGCCAAAAGCAGCTGTTCGAGCGCCGCGAGTTTGTCCTGAAGCTCCTTTGCAGGTGCGGTAGTGTCTGAAAGCATAAAACAATCCTTACCATTGAGTACTCGGTCGAAAACTATAATCCTATCGGACTGCTCGTCATATGACTTTTGCCTATGTAACGATAGTGCAATATGCTATATACGTTATATACAAGTTTGTAAAGTGCGCTAGAGTGGCCGTAATGCAATCCGGTGAGGGGACCGATATGATCAAGACTGTAATTTTTGACATGGACGGAACGCTGGTCGATACCGAGCGTTTGGGCATCAAGGCATGGAAGGCGGGCGCTGCCGAGCTGGGGGTCGCGATTGATGATGCGCTGATCCATCAGTTTATCGGCCGCACTCTGCCCGATGTCATGGACATCCTTGATAAGCATTACGGCAGCCATGAAACCACCGAGGCGATCTATGTTCGCCACAAGGAGATTCGCGACGAGATGGTCAAGACCGATTTGGAGCTTAAGGCCGGTGCCGCCGAGTGCATAGGCGAGCTGCTGGCTGCGGGCTATCACGTGGGTCTAGCGACGTCGTCGCGCCTCGCTACGGCCGAGCGCAACCTTAAGATGGTCGGCCTTTTTGACAAGTTTGAGACGGTGACCTGCGGCGAGGACGTCGTGCACGGCAAGCCCGACCCCGAGATGTATCTGCTTGCCTGCGAGCGCGCGGGCTTTGCTCCCGAGGAATGCGCTGTGGTCGAGGATTCACGCAACGGCTGCGTCTCTGGCATCACGGCCGGCTGCCATGTCTTTGCCGTCCCCGACATTGTGCCGCTGCCGCAGGACGTGGTGGATGGCTGCGAGGCCGTGCTCGATACGCTGTTCGACCTGACGGCGGCGGTCAAGGCTGTGCGCTAGACAGCTGCGGCGTTGAAACGGGCAATTGCCCACATTTACGCTTAAGCATAAGGGGTCCGGCAATGGCCGGGCCTCTTTTGCTTAAGCTGCGTTTTGGCATACTGGTCGACGTGCTATAGATACGCGCCCAGGTTGATGGCGGTGGCTTCGGCTTGGCTGCTCGCCTGGGTACTGGCGCGCTCGAGCAGGAACGGCCGCACGAGTTCCTGACGGTTGATGTCCTCGGCGGCTGTGACCTCGGTGACGGTGCGTGCGGCGGAGCCGATACGGACGCGTTTGGTTTTTGTCGGCGCCTTGTTCTCGATTTGCTCCACGAGCAGCTGCACGCCCTTGCGGCCAATTTCGTAACCCGGCGGTGCCACTGTGGTGAGAGGGACCGACCCGCTCCATGCAAGCGGGTTGCCGTCGCAGCCGGCCACGCGAACCTGCTTGGGGACGGAGATGCCTTTGTCGATCAACGCCGAGATAACACCCGAGGCCAATACGTCGGTTAGGCCGATGACAAAATCCGGACGCTCATCGGTGGAACGCTCGGCAATTTGAGTGCCGATACTGTAGCCGTCGGCTGCGGTATTCCATTCTCCGGCGTCAATGACCTCAATTTTGATGTCGGGATGAAGGGCGAGGGCCTTGTGAATGCCAAGCACGCGCAGGGTGAGCTGCATAAATGCCGCTCTGCCCACAACGGTGATATGGCGTGCGCCGCGGGCAATGGCGAGCTCGGCGATAATGCGCCCCTGTGCCTCGTTGTCGGCGGCCACGTAGTAACCGGGCTCGGAACAGTGGATGTCCAGATGGACAATCGGCACGGGCATCATGGTCATGGCGGGGTGCCAATCGGGGGATGCCATGGGCTGAACCATGACGCCGGACATCTGCGTGCCCATAAAGTAGCGCAGGTAATGGTCTTCGAGAATATCGTCGTTATCGGCGTTGGCGATAAGCAGGTCGTAACCGTGCTTGCGGGCCTCGTTATGGGCACCGCTGGCAATTTGGAGCGAGAAGCCGTGGTCGAGACGGGGGAGGACCAGGCCAAAGGACTTAGTGGTGCCTCCTGCGAGCTGACGGGCGCTTTGGTTGGGCAGGTAGCCAAGGCGATTGATGGTCTCGTTGATGATTTTGAGGGTCTCGGGGCGCAGCTTTTCGGGATGGTTGAGCGCGTTGGATACCGTGCCCAGCGAGACCCCTGCCTCGCGCGCGACGTCGCTGATTTTTACCTTTGCCATAGCGGCCCCTTTGATGCGTTTCAAGTACAAGCCAGATTGTAGCATCGTCCGTCCCTAGGGTGTCAAAACCTGCCAATTAGGGACAGGTTTATTTTGGCAGGTTTTATCTGGGGAAACGCTATTGCCAACGCGACCACCACGAAGGGGACAGGCACCTTTGTGGTGGTTTGGACCGGCTGAACGTGTGTGCATCGGGTGGTATCTAAGTTGAGATACCACTTCTGGTATATCAGCTTGCGCTTGCGTGAGTACAATACTCGAACGTTATACGTCTCAGCGCCCCTTGTGCGTGGACGTTTTACAGTCACGCGAGCGAAGGGATTTATCCTATGTGCGGAATTGTCGGCTACACCGGCTCTGATATTGCAAAGAACATCCTTGTCACGGGCCTTAAGCGTATGGAATATCGCGGCTATGACTCCTCGGGCGTCGCACTCGAGGTGGGCGAGGGCACGGCGGCTCACCTCGACGTCATTCGCCGCGTGGGCAAGGTCGCGGGCCTGGAGAGTGAACTTACCAATGTCGACAGCGACGCCACCTGCGGCATCGGCCACACCCGCTGGGCTACCCACGGCAAGC
This sequence comes from Collinsella sp. HCP28S3_E12, assembly GCF_052065595.1. Lineage (NCBI taxonomy): Bacteria > Bacillati > Actinomycetota > Coriobacteriia > Coriobacteriales > Coriobacteriaceae > Collinsella > Collinsella sp. HCP28S3_E12. The sequence continues at coordinate 6,523 of NZ_JBQHTS010000021.1, read as the reverse complement.
CCTCCGTTGTCAACGCCCATCCCCACACCAGCTGCGACGATCGCATCGCCATCGTCCACAACGGCATCATCGAGAACTTCGCCGAGCTGCGTGAGGAGCTGGAGGGCCGCGGCCATCACTTTAAGAGCGAGACCGATACCGAGGTCTTTGCGCACTTGATCGAAGAAGCCTATGCCGAGACACACGACCTGATGGCTTCTGTGCGCGAGGCCTGCACCCACGTGGTGGGCGCCTATGGTTTGGCCGCCGTTTCTGCCGATGAGCCCGGCGTGATCGCCGTGGCCCGCAAGGACTCCCCGATTGTGGTCGGTGTCGGCGAAACCGGCGCCTACGTTGCCTCCGACGTGATCGCGCTTATCGATGCCACCCGCGATGTCGTGGTGCTCGAGGACGGTCAGTTTGCCAAGCTTACGCCCGCAGGCGTCGAGTATACCGACGAGGCTGGCAACGTGATTGAGCCCAAGCTTACCCATATCGACTGGGACCTGGATATGGCCGAAAAGGGCGGTTATCCCGACTTTATGCTTAAGGAGATCCATGAGCAGCCTCGCGTCGTGCGTGATACCCTGGTGGGCCGCATGACCCCCGCCGGTGAGCTCGATATCGACGAGCTGGGCCTTTCGCTCGAGGAGCTCAACGATATCGACCGCGTGTATGTGATTGCCTGCGGCACCAGCTACCATGCCGGACTTATCGCCAAGAACCTTATTGAGGGTTGGGCTCGTATTCCTACCGAGGTCGAGGCGGCAAGCGAGTTCCGCTATCGCAACCCCATCATCACGCCGACGACGCTTGTCGTGGCCGTGTCCCAGTCGGGCGAGACGGCCGACACCCTTGCCGCCATTCGCGATGCGCGCATCAAGGGCGCCAAGGTCTTTGGCATCACCAACGTGCTGGGCAGCCCGGTGGCGCGCGAGAGCGACGGCGTTATCTACACCAAGGCCAACAAGGAGATTGCAGTTGCCTCGACCAAGAGCTTCATCGGTCAGGTCGTGAGCCTTACGCTTTTGGCCCTGCTGCTGGCGCAGGTTAAGTACCGTCTGACCACCAAGCAGGCGCGCATGCTGTTCCGCGAGCTTTCCGATACGGCCGAGCAGATCCAGTGGATCCTGGATACGCAGACCGAGGCCGTGCACGAGGCCGCGCTTGTCTGCAAGGACGCGCAGTCTGCATTGTTCGTGGGTCGCGGCATGGGCGCCGCCATTTCCTACGAGGGCGCGCTCAAGCTCAAGGAGGTCAGCTACCTGCATGCCGAGGCATATGCTGCCGGCGAGATGAAGCACGGCCCTATCGCGCTGATCGACCCGGGTTTCCCCGTTATCGCGGTTGCAACCAAAAGCGCAACATACGACAAGACGGTGTCGAACCTCATGGAGTGCAAGGCGCGCGGCGCCAAGGTCATCGTCGTTGCTACCGAGGGCGACGAGGAAATCAACAAGATCGCCGACTGCGTCATTCGCGTGCCGGCCGTCCGCGACGTATTCAGCCCCATCACGGCGAGCGTTCCGCTGCAGCTGCTCGCCCGCGAGGTTGCCATCCTGCGCGGTTGCGACGTTGACCAGCCCCGCAACCTGGCCAAGAGTGTCACAGTAGAGTAATCGAGTTCCTACGTCCTAACAACTAAGGCCCGGCTTCGTTGCGGCGGAGCTGGGCCTTGTTGCATTTGCCCAGATAAAACCAGCCAAAATAAACCTGTCCCTTTTTGGCAGGTTAGCGGAGCTTGCTGGTCTCGAAGTACTCGGGATATTGGTCCAGGACCTCGGTTTGGTTGCGGAACATCATATGCAGGTGCTTGCTGACCAAAAAGCTTGCCTCGATAGGATCGCGACCGGCGATGGCGCGGCGGATTTGCTTGTGCTCGTTAACAATCTCCTGATTGTCGAGCGCCTGCGTAGCGGCGCGCAGCCAGCGGAAGCGCTCCAGGTCGGCATTGGTCGCCTCGAGCCACGACCACACGGTGCTGCGGCACGCGATGCTAAAGATCATGCGGTGCATGAGGTTGTCGCTTAAAAAGAAGCCGATGCGGTCCTCTTCGGCCATGGCTTTTTCCTGCAGCGCGATGGCTCGGTCGAGCTGCTCGATGCCTACCGAGGTGGCACGGGCGCAGCACTCCACAATCACCTGCTTTTCCAGGTGTTCGCGAATGTAGCAGGCACTCTCGGCAAGGGTGAGGTTGATGGGCGAGACATAGGTGCCGCTTTGGGGCACGGTGCGCACTAGGCCCTCTTGCGCCAGACGCACCAGTGCCTCGCGCACAGGGGTGCGCCCCATATCTAGGTCGTCGCAAAGCTGCTTGACGCCCAGCTTTTCGCCCGGCTTGTAGTCCAGGTAGACTATTTTGCGTCGAATGGTGTGGTAGGACTGGTCCTGTAGGCTCGTTTCCTGCTCGCCGACGTGCATCGATTCTTCCATAGTGCCTCGCAACTGTTCTATCACACTCATATGTCAATTGTTAATTATGCCGCGAATCAGCTCTCCGCGCTGGGTAATTCGGTTGTTGCCCGAGAACTATTGCGGCATCTTAGTCTGTTTTTGCGCATGGCTGTGCTCGATGTTGCCGTATCATAAGCCGTCGCAAACGTGAAATAGAAAGAAGGAATCCCATATGCAACTGGTAAATATCGTACGCGAGCGCTGGAAGGGCGTCTTGTTCTGCCTGATCATCGCCATCCCTGCGTCGTTGCTCGGCAAACAGATTGAGGTGGTCGGTGGGCCGGTATTTGCCATCCTCTTTGGCATGGTTCTGGCGCTCGTCTTTCCCAAGAATCGTCGCGAACAGCTCGCCGCCGGCGTCACCTATACGTCTAAAAAAGTCTTGCAGTACGCGGTTATCCTGCTTGGCTTTGGCATGAACCTCTCGCAGATTCTGTCCAAAGGCGCCCAGTCGTTGCCGATTATCGTGGCTACGATCTTGACCTCGCTCATCATCGCTTTTGTGCTCTGCCGCGTTATGAACGTGCCGGGCAAGATCGCGACGCTTGTGGGTGTGGGTTCGTCGATTTGCGGCGGTTCCGCCATCGCCGCGACCGCGCCCGTCATCGATGCCGACGATCGCGAGATTGCCCAGGCTATTTCGGTCATCTTCCTGTTTAACGTTATCGCGGCGCTCGTGTTTCCAACGCTTGGAGGCATGCTTGGGCTGACCAACGAGGGCTTTGGCCTGTTTGCCGGTACCGCTATCAACGACACCTCGTCTGTAACGGCTGCGGCGAGCGCCTGGGACAGTATGCATCCCGGCGCCAATGTGCTCGAGAGCGCTACGGTAGTCAAGCTCACCAGGACGCTGGCCATTATTCCCATCACGTTGGTCCTCGCATGCTGGCAGATGCATCTGGCGCGCAAGGCCGGCGGCGACGCCAAAAGCACGTTCTCCCTTAAGCGCGCGTTTCCCATGTTTGTGCTGTTCTTTGTGCTGGCGAGTGTGGTCACCACAGTGTTTCAGCTTCCCGCGTCCGTTACGGCGCCCATCAAGGAGCTGTCGAAGTTCTTTATCGTGATGGCCATGGCGGCTATTGGCTTTAATACCGATATCGTCGAGCTGGTCAAAAAAGGCGGCAAGCCCATCGCATTGGGCTTTTGCTGCTGGATTGGCATTGCGTGCATGGGTTTGGGAATGCAGCACGTGCTGGGAATCTGGTAGAGAAGTAGCCCATTTACGTGCTGGTTGCCGGTGGCCGCATCCTCGCGGTGGAGCGATAGGAGCTCTTGCGGGTATGGCTTGTCCGCAGGTTAATAGATCCCGAAGAGCTCTTATCGCCCCGCCAGGATGGCGATGCGGGGCAACACCTATACTCGCAGGATGGCGCTTTCTGCCCTATAGTGTTTGGTGAGCAATATCGTTCAATTTTGAAACACTCGGTCGTGCGACCGTCGGCGGTTGTACGTCGCAGCGGACAGGGGCAAATCATGGATAGCGATGCCAAGCTGAACATCTTGACCGATGCCCTAGCTGCTGCCGGGGCCTCGGCATTGGCAATCGATGCGCGTGGGGACGTCGCGATCTCGACCATGAATGACGCGGCGCTTGAGCGGGATGTGGCGGCTTTTGTCGCTGAGCGCCTCGACCGCATAGGAGACGGCGCGCGTCTGGTTATGGGGCGTGCGGGTACGCGCCTGAGCCTGACCGTTCGCCCCACCGACAAAGAGGGCGGGGGCCTTTGGGTCATCGTGGTCCGCGAGGTGCGCGCCGCCGCGGCGCATGCGGGCATCGAGTGGCTCAACGCCGACGAAGTTGAGGCCCGCTACGAATCGAGCGCGTACGGCATCGTCGAAGATGCGGCAGCGGTCGCTGCCCCCGTACGGGAGAGCTATGCGCGCGGAGTGCCCCTTATGCTCGAGGGCGAGCTGGGCGCGGGACAGGATCAGATTGCAAAACGCCTGTACCTGGATGGACCCTATGCCGACCAGCCCTTTGTGTCCGTTGCGCTCGATGAGCTTACGGATCGCGGTTGGCGCCATCTGCTCAAAAGTTCCGAATCGCCGCTATTCCAAACGGGGCTGACACTTTGCATGGGCGGATGGCATGCCGTTGGCCCCCAACGCCTGCGCGAGCTCGTGTCCGCAATGATCGACACGGCGCTCGCAACTCGTTGCCATGTGGTGTTGACGGCAAACGACATGCCAGGCGGCGGCGAAAGCGATCAGGCTGCTTTTGTAACCGAGCGTCTGGCCTGTGCAGTGAGTGTGGCGCCGGCGATTGCCGAGCAGGGCGGCGCGTCGGAAAAGGTTGCGCGCTATCTGGAGTATCTGGCAGATATGTTTGAGACGGCAACACCTGCCTTGTCGTCCGGGGCGGCAAAGACACTCGATGCCTATCGATGGCCCCGTAACTATCTACAGCTTCGTGAGGTTTCGGAACGACTTTATATATTAGTGAGGATGGGTACGGCCGAGCGGGCGGTGGCGGAGGAGGTGCTCGCTCAGGAGGACGTTATCAAGACCGCGACCTTTGGTGCCCCGACGCTCGATAGCGATCTGTATATCTTGCGCCCACTGGCCGATACCGAGCGCGATATCGCACGGCTGGTCGTAGGTCACCTTCACGGCAACAGGACCCGAGCTGCCGAAGTGCTAGGGATAAGCCGTACGACCCTGTGGCGCCTGCTGAAGGACGACGACCGTTAAGCGAGGCGCCCGTGACCGCGCTCGGCGCGTGTGATACAGTCCAAAGCAGTATTGTTTCGACTGTGTTACGGCGTGCGGGGAGTATGGCGGAGACTTCAAAAACAAATCGGGTTCGAAAGCCCGCGGCGCCGGTCAACCGTCGCACGACTTCACGGACGTGGGGCAAAAGCGCCTCGGGGTTCGACGGCTCGTTCAAACGCACTAAATATGGTTATCCTTCGGCAAGCGCTCGCTTGGCCATGCAGGCCGAATCATCGCTGTGGGGCCGTAAGCGTGTGGTGGGGTCAAAGCTCAAGCACGATGGAACGCTCGGCTACATTAGCCGTGGCGCTGCTCGCCGTAGCGGCCTCAATCCCGCAGGCTGGCATCGCTATGTTCCGATCGCGGTCGTTGTCGCGGTGATTGTCATCGCGCTCGCGGCGCTTGGCTACGCCGGCGGCGGGGCCAATCTGGACGCAATGTTTAAGTCGCCCGAGCTCGCGCATGCAGGCACAGAAGTTGTCGAGGGCGTTCAGACCCAGACGGGCGTCGCGCCCCAGCGCGGCATGGTCGCAGCCGCTGCCACCATTGCCGATGCTCAAAAGGATGAAGGCGAACAGGGCGATGGCGCCAAAGCAACTCGAACGAATGAAACGACGACAAATCCATCGGCAAGATAAGTTGCTAGTGGGGTAGCAAATTTGGGACGGGGCCTTTTAGCTGCCCAAGTGTCGAATGCCAGCAGCAGCTCATTCGATGTCAGTCGCCAACAGCGAGCGGGCCGCATTTGCGCCAAGGTGACGTGAAATGAGAGGGCGCTGACCTTCTGGTCGCGCCCTCGTGTTGATGTTCACTAAGAAGTGGTCCGAGTGATCACTGGGAAATGAGCACCGTGAGCACGAAAAATTGAGCAGTTTAAGCAAGAGGGCCGCGCCCCGGGGACCGGGGGCGCGGCCCTCGCCGTATGGTTTCCCCGGGCGGTTACTTTGGCGAGCCCGCCCGGGAAGGATGGAGGAGATGACCGTGCCCCTGGACACAGTGAATGATATACGGTCGATGGATGCCGCCGGGCGCTCGAGGTCCGAGATCGCCCGAGTGCTCCACGTGAGCCGGAACACCGTGGCGAAGTACGCCGACATGGAGGACATGTCGCCCGCCGCGCCGATGCCCCGGAGGAGGGGCAGGCCCGCGCTCGAGGGTGTTAGCGTCAATCTATTTTTCACCAGTTTCGCTAAACAGGCGCGCCGTTCGCGCAAAGGCGGTTTCACCGGTTGCGCTAACGTATTTTCACCGATTCCGGTCACGGCTTGACGGGACCGTCCCTCGGCAGGTCCTTCAGCCTGTAGGACCTGCCGGTTATCTTGACCAGGTGGCAGTGGTGGCACACCCTGTCCGCGATCGCGCTCGCCGCCACGTCGTC